>CAZUMN010000058.1:0-6077 GCA_964621955.1 uncultured Thermococci archaeon | reverse complement strand
ATGCAGTGGGACACTGTTGGGTAACCCTTGGGTAAGTGGTGGGTAACTGTTGGGTTACCCACTGTTTAAATACTTGAGAATACATTATAGGGGCATCACCTCTTTTTACCCAGGAGACGCCAAGAACTAACTTAGGTTTTTGGATTCTCCCAGGGTTTAGATTGTTAATGGAGAATAATTTTCATATAGTTTTTCAAGATATTCTCCCCTTTTCAAATTATCATTGAGGTGAACATAAAGAAATGTTGCCCTGCATCTTAAATCTCTATGCCTCATTAATATTCTAACTTTATTTATATCTCCTAACTTTTCATAAGCTCTTGTTCCAAAAGAATGCCTTAAGATATAAGGATGTAAATCTCCTCTCATTTGCCCATTAGCATCAAGGTAAGTTAAATTAAGAAGTCCTGCTTTTTGACAATAGTACTTGAATTTCATATTAATTGAATTTCTGGATAATTTACCTTTACTTCGGCTTTGTTAAATAAGTATCAGTTTTAGCTGACTTTCTTAACAGAATAGAGGTACCTGAACAACTTCTATAAATTAGTTTTTCATTATTCTATTATGGGTTCAAAGGAACTAAGAGTAAGGGAAACTTGGCAAGATTATAGTGGAGCAAATGCAGGAGTTGCAGAAAAGAGTTTTTATGAAGTATTTAAGGAATATTTCAAAGGAACTAATTTTAGAATAAGACCAAAACCACAAGAATTTAAGAATGCTTATCTTGATGTTGAGCTTGACAAAAAGGTTTTAGAAGAGATTTATAATGTTCCAAAAGAGAAAATAAAAAAACATGGAATAGTTCCAGATTATGCAATAGATAATCTTGATACTAAAAAGACTATTTATGTAGAAGTTAAAAGACAAGATGGTTGGGTTGAGGGAAAACCCCGTAGTGTAGGAAGAGGAAATGCTCACGAAAGGTCAAATAAATTTTTTACTCCTGGATTATTAGAGTTATTAAGGAAACATGGAAAACTTGGAGATAAAGTTCTACCTTTTTGGACTATATTTCAAGGAGATATTACTCGTGACCCTTGTCGTGTAAGAGAAATTACTCTTTGGTATGATAAACATTCTAAACATTTTTTTATGTGGAGAAATCAAAGAAATATAACTCCTTTAATTGACCATTTTAATAAACATATCAAACCACTTCTACTCTAATTTTTATTTGTCTTTTCAAAAACATCTAATCCCCAACAATCCCACCCTTCTTCACTTCTTCTTGCAAATAATTCTATTTTTTCTTGTGTTGGGAACATTTTTGTTATTCTATGTAAGACTTCTATTGGTTTTTCGCTATGTTTTCCTCTCTTAACTTTTACTAATTGCTGAACATTTCTAGCTCCTCGGGGATTTGGTATTTTCCCCATCTTAAAAAGTAAGCATATCTCACAATTTGATAATGTATATTGTCCTGGATTATGGTTCATTTTATCCCATATGAACGCAATAGTCCTGTATTCAAATCCCCATGATTTACCTAATTCTATTGCCTGTGCTAAATGAGGATTAGAAGTCCACATAAACAAAAGACAATTATCTTTGGCAATATCTTTTAATGGTAGTTTCTTTAATTCATCTAATTTTAATGTGGGATATTTAAAAGAAGCAGAACTTATGAATATCTTCCTTGAAAAATCAAGATTCTCTTTACTTTTACTTGTTTTATCAAATTGTAATTTTCCATTATAATCCCATGGGGGGTCTGCATAAATTATGTCATATTTTTTATTTGGAAGTTTTGGATAAAGTTCTGATAAAGTATTCTCCTTTTTTCTCTTTTTTGCCTCTTTATTGTAAATAGAGTAACCTGTAATGCCCATAGGATTATTTGTATTTTTCATTTTAAATAGTTTTTTGAGGAATAAATTCACCTTTAATTCCTAATTCATTTACTTCCTGAATAAGTACACATAAGTTATGACAAATAATTTTACAAAGTAATTCATTAATCTGGGCTTGTTTTGATTTGCTTCTGAGATTACCATTAAACTTTGTTTTAATCATATGAAAAACAGTTTCAACATTAGAACGTTTGTGATAGTATGCTTGAAACTCATCATTCTTATATATAAAATAATAATACATTTTTCTCCAAATAGAAGAACCTCCAGCTTTACCCGTTGTATTGCTTTTGAATGGGATGTAGGGAACAGCACCTACATGGTGAATAAGCTCTAAGTTCTTTCTTGAACTGTACGCTTTGTCACAGCAAACATCACCAATGTTAAATTGTCTAGCTGTTTCATTGACAAGTTTAGTTAACTGAGGACTATCATTTTTATTTCCATCTGTAATTTGTACACTTGCAATAATGTTTGTTTTGTTTCCGCAAAGAACATGTGCTTTCAACCACACCTTATATTTTCTTTCTTTTCCATATTTAGCATCAAACCAACGAGCAAAACGAGAAGTAGAAAAACCTGAACTATCAGCAGAGAAAGAAGATTCCACAGAACTTAATGGAGCAGAACTAATTTTAATAAGTTCTTTGAGGACTTGTGTAACTTCTTTCTTTTGCATAAAATTGCTGATTGTTGGATAAGTGCAGATAGTATCAATCAATCTCATTTCCTTTGCAATTCTCATATCAGACATAAATCTTCTTAATGAAAATGTTGAGTAAACTTTAAGAATAGATGCAAAAACCATATCTGAAAATGGTAAGGTGGGTCTACCAAATTTGTATTCTGGTTGTTTCACATGTTTACACAAATCTTTTAGTAATCTTAAGAAGAATAATTTCTCATTAGTCTGAGATTTATCATAGGCTTTCCAATTTTGGGAATATCCGATTCTTACCTTCTTTGTTTCTGATATAGTTCCATCTAAGTTTATCTTCCTTTGAATGTAAAGTTCTACTGCAATTATGTGTTTGCATCTGCCGTGTTTTATTCTACAATCTAAGCAATTACACTTTGGTTTATGTCCATCAAAAGAGACATAGTAAAAACTATCACCAGATTGAGAAGGTACCTTCCATTTATCCTCAAGCTTCTCTATTTTTAAGCCTTTGGATATTAAATCTCCACGCTTGTATCTTGTAAGCTTTTTCCAGTTTGTTTCCATGAAATATTCAGGTACCACCACTATTTAAATATTTCGGTACCACCATAATCTTTTTAAATGTAGCACTCTTTGTATAATAAAAGGTAGCACACTTATAGCATAAAAGAATGCCATCAGAAAAAAGGATAGTAGGATACTTAGAGGATATTGATTGGGAATTATGGAATCAAGCAATCAAAAAATATAATATGGGTGAATCAAAGTTAATACAGGAAATAATCCATGCTTGGTTATTTGCAAATAAATTACAACTAATGTCAAAAGATGGAAAAGAGAATTGAAAACGAAATTGAGGAAGCAGAGAAAAAGTTAATTTTACTTCTCGGTTTAGAAGAAAAACCAGTCAATGAACTATTTATTCAAAAAGAATTATTTTTATTGACTCAGTCTATTGAAGAATTGAATAACGTGTTTGAATTTAAAAAACACTATCATGGACCATTTTCTGAGGTTATTCATGATTCATTGGATGACCCATTATATTTCCAAAATTCATTTATAAAATTAGGAAATAAATTCTCTTTAACACAAGAGGGAAAAGAATTGTTTGAAAAGATTTCTAATCAAGAAAAGGAAGAGTTGTTAATTTTAATTAAGTTTATCCGAGAAGTTTATGAAAAACTTGATGAAGACGAATTGCTTTTCATTATTTATTGTTCTTATCCAGAGTTTATGGAAAAATCAGACAAATGTAAATTCTTATTTAATAAAGATATTAAACTAAAAACTATTAACAGCATCTTAAAAAAAGGATTAATTAGTGAACAAAAAGCAGAGGAATTAAAGTGGTGTTAATCGGAGAGATAGTTGCAGATGCTAGCTTTTATATTTGTTTCTTGGATTGTGTAGGAAAAAAAGATTATCTTGTAAAAATATTGGATAAATTTAAAACACATATCCCCCCTAAAGTTGAGGAAGAAGTAAAGAAATCAAAAAACTGGAAAGATATATCAAAACATAAGAACCTTAATTATTTTTTTAAACCATGCTTTGATGTTGGAAAAGTCATACAACCTCTTTTATCAAAAGAGGAAATAAAAAAAGGAGAGTACGACATAATAATTACTGCATATTTCTTATATAACCTATCAAATGAGAAGAACTTTTTTATCATAATTGATGATTCTAAACCAAGAAAATTCATAGAAAGAAATGTAAAAGAATTACAACCTCATTTATTCGGAACTGTTAATTTCATAAAAATATGTTGTTTAGATTACAAAATATTTAATAATAAGGAGACCTTAGATTTATATGATGATATTGAGAAATCCAATTTCAGGATAAAAAAAGAGATATTGGATTTCTTAAGGAGCGAGATATGTCCAAAATTATAATAAAAGAGTATATTCCAGATAAAACTAGCCAATTCAACATAAAAAGATTCTCAATAGGAAATAGGAAATTTGAGATACCAGAGAAGACTTTTGATATAAAATTTATAAAAAAAGATTTAATAAACTCTTCTGACCATAGCGAAATACTTGAAACATCTAAGTATGTAAAAGACTTCTCTCAAATTAAAAGCGTAGCTGAATCTGCAGATGATAAGAAAATAGACGATTTTTTTATAAATAGAAAGTGGGCTTCTGATTTTTTTAATACAATAAGCATTACCCTTTGTTTTAATCCACTCAGTGAAGGAAGCAATAATGAAATATTTGATTCTTTTTTAGAATATCAGTATAGTCATTCTGAGAATATCATAATGGTCCCCAATATAACAAAGAAAGTTATTTCTTTAGAGGATTATCTTAAATTTGTAGATTATTGTTACAATTTTTTTAAAAGTAGAAACTCCAAGCCAATATTTGTTCCAATATCTATGAGAAGCTCTATGCCTGAAATAAATAGTATTATTGAACATTATACTAAGAATGAATATTATTATATCTGGTTTGATTTTGAAGGGAAACCAATTAATAAGAACACTTCTGCGAGAATAAGAAATATAAGAAGACTTTTAGATAAGAAGGATATTTTTGGAGAGGTAATTTTTTATTTTACAAATGTTAAGAGAGAAATATTGTCTAATGTAAAGAGCTTAAATACTCCCTCTTCAGACATCTTGTCTAGCATAGGTGGAGCTAATTTAATAGGAATTAACCGTGAGCCACAAAGATTTAATCCAAATATGAAAACAGAGAAAGTAGACGAAAAAGAGGTATGGAAACATAAAGCAAGATTCTTTGATGCAAATACATATTATTATAAAAAGTTTGATGAAAATAAAGTTGAACCAAAGAATATCAATATAACTCACAATGCTAATCGCATTCAAGAAGAACTAAAAAAGCAGACTGAAGTATTCTTGGAAAATATGAAGATGAAAGAGTATATATTAAAAAAACCAATAATTCCAGAAAATCCATTCATATCAAAATTATTATTAAATTAATTCTTTTCTTTAACCAAACAAATTTTATCTTTCTCTACTTCAGCTTTAAGTTGTTTTCCTTCTAGATTAGATTTCTCCACAGCATCTTTAGGAAGGGTTACAGTATACTTATAATATTTAGTATCTTTCACTTTTTTTGAAAATACCTTTATTATCTTCATGTTTCATTGAGGTACCGATTATTTATAAATTTATGGTACCTGAAGAGAATATAAAAGCTAAATCAATCATTGAAAAGAATGGATAATGGTTTCAAAAAATGGCTTCAAGATTATGGAGAAATATTCAGAACTTCTGTTGTGAATGATATGGAAGAATTATTTGGAGAAATTGACCCAGAAGATTATCAAGAAACACTTAGAAAAAAGACATGGGACACAAAGAGCTTACAGTTATTCATAGCATATAAAACGGAGCAAAGAACAAAAAAACTTGTTTTAGCTACATGGGTATTGGCAATAGGAACATTGAT
Organism: uncultured Thermococci archaeon; assembly: GCA_964621955.1. Taxonomy (GTDB): domain Archaea; phylum Methanobacteriota_B; class Thermococci; order Methanofastidiosales; family Methanofastidiosaceae; genus Methanofastidiosum. The sequence continues at coordinate 129 of CAZUMN010000058.1, read as the reverse complement.
TCTTTCTGGGTTAACCATCCTTTTGACTTTTTTAACATAAGCTACTTATTTAACAAAGCCCTTTACTTCTAAAATGTCTTGTTGGAAACAACCATTCGGAATCTTGAAAACCATAAACAATCCTCTTTT
>CAZUMN010000057.1:0-6099 GCA_964621955.1 uncultured Thermococci archaeon | reverse complement strand
AAGGTAATATGGATCAACAGGTAAACAGTGACCACCAACGCCTGCACCTGGATAATAAACGTTGAAGTTCCATTTGGTGCTTGCAGCCTTTATGACGTCCATGATGTCAATTCCCATCTTCTCAAAGATCAGCGATAACTCATTCATGAGGGCAATGTTTAAGTCTCTTTGAATATTCTCAATTACCTTAGCAGCCTCTGCAGTCTTGATGTCTCTTACCTTAGTAACTCCTGCTTTGATTACATGGGCGTAAAGATCTTTTGTAATCTCTCCCCACTCATCATTTATTCCGCCAACAATCCTTTTCACATTCTCAATTGTGTGCTGTGAGTCTCCGGGATTATACCTCTCAGGGCAATATGCCAGTCCAAAATCAATACCCGCTTTTAGGCCTGTAGATTCAAGTATAGGTTGCAAAACTTCCTCAGTTACTCCTGGATAAACAGTTGATTCCAAAATAATAAGCTGGCCTTTCTTTAATCCATCCCTTACGTCTTCTCCAGCAGACTCAACATAAGATAGATCAGGTTCCTTGTCTTTTGTAATGGGGGTGGGGACAATCAATATAGCAACATCACTTTTTGAAACTGCTTCTTTTGTGTCAGACGTAGAATATAATTTCTTCGTAGAAACGACTTTCTTTAATCTCTCATCAAGTCCAAGCTCACCGAGGTGTGAAATTCCCTTGTTAACTTTTTCAATTACTTCCTTTTTCTTATCAACACCAATTACATTAAATCCTTTCTCAGCAAAGAAAATAGCCGTCGGAAGACCAACATAGCCGAGACCAATAATACAGAGTGTAGCATCTTTATTCTTGATTTTATCCTTTAGCATCAAGCCACCTTTGAAAATATTTCTTCCCATATCCTGCTTGCATTCTCAACAGAATGAATATTTCTTACTTTTAACGATTCTTCTTTCATTTTCTTATAAACTTTCTTATCTGATAGTATCTTTATTATTTTAGTCTTATAGCTAAGAACATCATCAAATTTCTCAACTAGAAATCCATTTAGGCCATCTTCAACTATATCCCCAATGTCCCCAACATCGCTCGATATAACAGGCACTCCACATGCCATGGCCTCAATAATAACTGAAGGCATGCCCTCAGATTCTGAAGTGAGCAATAAAACTTTTGTTTTGTTCAAAAGCATTTTAATATCTTCTCTAAATTCAAGAAACTCAACATTGTTCTCTAGATTAAGTTCTTTAACTAAGGATTTAGACTTATCAATATCTTCCCCATCACCGATCATTGCAACCCTAAGTTTTGGGATCTCTTTTACAACTTCAGAAATTACTCTAAAGAAAATATCAAGCCTTTTGACATATGTCAATCTCCCAATAAATGCAATATCATATTCCTTCTTAACAGAGCTATCCGGGCCATACTCATCCATATTGATAACATTCGGCAGGATAAATATTCTCTCTTCGCTAATGCCATTATCAATCAAAATCTTTTTGCTCTTACCACCTGTCACTGTTATAAAATCTGAATTCCTAAGGACTCTAAGATAGAACCTTCCAATAAAAGAAGCATTCAGATGATACAATAAATCTCCAATTATAGAAATACAGCATTTAGCACCAATAACTCTAGAAACATAATACCCTATTATCCCGTGGGGAACTAAATAATAACTTATAACAAGCTTAGTCTTGTATTTTTTACCAAGTGTTATCCCTTTAAAAAATCTGTAAAAATCCCTTAAAATCCTCATATTTGGGATGTCTGCATAGATTACTTTCTTTATCTTTGGCCCCTTCCCACCACGTAAAACAATAATGTTTTTGATAGAGGGGATGGTATAAATTGGCTCTAGCTTCATTGAAAGCTTTAAGTCGCTCATCTTTCCAAAGATTAGAATATTCAAATAATCACTTGAATTAAACTAAGGAAAAACTGCTTTTATCTTTAACTAAGATAAGTTTTTTGGATTCTCATTTTGTATAAAAATCCTAAACCATAGCACAAGCATAACGATGTTCCATAGATAATTGTAATACCATCTAAGTTTTGGATTTGGCTTTGAAGTTAGTATTTTAGAAATAATCTTGCTGTCGATTCCAATTTCATCTAATATCTTTTCATCAAGAATACCTTCGGCATACTCCTTCAAATCTTTTCTAAACTGGTAATAGGGATTTACTGCAAAACCCCACTTTGGCTTTGTAAAGACCTCTTTGGGTAATGTATCCTTCATAGCAAGCCTGAATACGTATTTTGTAATACCGTTCTGCAATTTATATTCTCTAGGCATTGAAAAAGCTAGCTCAACAAGTCTTTTGTCAAGTAACGGTGCTCTAGTTTCCAATGAATTTGCCATCGCCATTCTGTCCTCAATATGGAGAAGATGGTAAGGTAACTTAGTTTCAAACTCAGCATAGAGCTTCTGATTTATTATGTTCAAGTTATTTGAAAAGTAAGGCGAGAATAGCTTTTCAATATCTTCTGTGCTTTCTAGCATTTTCCCTTTATAGAAATTTCCTTTAGTTTGATCAGTTATATTAAGGCCGCCCCTAAGGAGAAGGTAGTATCTTGTTACATCCTTTAACTGGGACACAGCATTTACCCTTCTGAAAAACTCGTGATAGTTAAGCCCAGTCTTAAAAGGGATGCCATTTATGTAATTGAATAGCCCTTTTGAAGAAACAAACTTTGGCAGAAACTTTCCATATTTGAGATTTTTCTCCATGTAGATGTCTCTGGTATAACCTGCAAAGAGCTCATCTCCACCCATTCCAGATAGAATTACTTTGACATGTTTTCTAGCCGCCTTTGATACTAGATAGCTCTGAAGCATTCCTATTGATGGCTGCTCTGAGTGATATACTGCCTCAGGCATTACCTTCAAGAGATCATTTTCAACCATTATCTCGTGGTGCTCAGTTTCAAAGTAGTCGCTAACTAGCTTTGCTGACTCAAGCTCATCTGTGGGCTCTCCAAATCCAACAGTGTAAGTTTTTACCTTTTGAAACTGTGAGGCTACGCCGACAACTGCGCTTGAGTCAATGCCACCTGAAAGAAATATGCCGACAGGGACATCTGACATTGTGAGTCTTCTTCTAACTGCATCGGTAAATAATTCTCTAATCTGCTTCACATAATACTCAATTGGCTTTTCATCCTCTGTAACTTCAAGCTTCCAGTGCCTTTTGATAGTAATATTTCCATTCTCATAGACCAGAGTGTGGCCAGGCAAAAGCTTCTTCACATTTTTGAAAAGTGTCCCCTCATAAGGGATAAACTGGAGATTAAGAAGGTAATTAAGAGAAACGTCGTCAAGCTCAACCTTTAATTTATTATAATTTAGTAGAGATTTAATCTCTGATGCAAACAATAAAATCCCATTATCAAAAAAGTAATTTAAGGGCTTCTTTCCAGCAGGATCTATTGAAAGCATAGCCTTCTTTTTGACTGAATCCCAGATGGCAAATGAAAACATCCCCAATAGTTTTTTTGGGAAATCTTCACCATACTCTTCATAAAGATGGACTAAAACTTCTGTGTCACAGTTTGAATAAAATCTGTGTCCTTTTTTCTCAAGCTCATTTTTTAGCTCTGGAAAGTTATAGATCGCGCCATTAAAAACTACCCACACACTTTCGTCCTCGTTGTGCATGGGCTGATGTCCACCAGACACGTCAATAATAGAAAGTCTCCGATTCCCAATTGAAGCATTCTTATCGGTAAAAATCCCCGAATCATCAGGGCCCCTATGATAAATAGAATCAAGCATCTTCTTTATTAGCTCTTTATCTTCAAATCCGAAAAATCCAGCGATGCCGCACATTAGAAATCAAGATAGTAATATAAATGAAATTTAAAAGAATATCCATTGAGGAGAGTAACTTAAGACTAAGGATATAATTTTATTTATAAAATCCATAAATAAATTTAATAGGGGAAATGATTTTGACTAAGATCCTAATTGATATTGGCCATCCGGCACATGTGCATTTCTTTAAGAACTTCATATGGGAAATGGAAAAAAGAGGCCACGAGTTTTTAATCACCGCAAGAAGAAAAGAAAGCGCTTTTGAACTGCTTAATTACTATGGATTAGATTTTATTGATTTAGGTGTCAATAAAAAAGGTCTATTTAACAAAGCTTTAGGTTTAGTCTCTAATGATATAAAACTATTAAAAATCTCCCGTAAATTTAAAGCAGATGTGCTCACTGGAATTGGAAACCCCTACATTGCACAAGTTTCAAAGATATTAGATTTGAAGTCTGTTCTTTTTACAGACACTGAGCATGCAACTCTAATAAATAAACTATCGGTGCCCTTCTCAAACTTTGTTTTAACCCCGTCATGCTTCTTAAAAGATCTAGGAAATAATCACATTCGCTACAATGGATACCACGAGCTAGCATATCTACATCCCAAATGGTTTAAAGAGGAGAAGGGATTTTTGAAGGAGTTAGACATTAAGAAGAATGAGAAGTATTACCTCTTAAGGTCTGTTTCCTGGCAGGCAAGCCATGATGTTGGATATAGCGGGATAACTAAGGGAGATATGCAAAAGATTATCGAATTATTAAGTGATCACGGTAGAGTTTTCTTAAGCTCTGAGTTTAATGACAATGCATTTCAAGAATATACAATAAAGGCGCACCCTGCTAAAATTCACACCTTAATGGCGCATTCTTCCCTTTACTTCGGGGAAGGGGCAACTATGGCATCTGAGTCTGCCATTCTTGGAGTCCCAAGTTTTTACATATCACCTCTTCTTGGGACTATGGGAAATTTTGAAGAATTAGAAAAAAAGTATGGATTAATCTATTCATATAAAGATGTAAGTTTAGCAATTCCGCATATAACTCAAATTATCGAAAATGATAGATTATCTGAATGGAAGAAAAAAAGAGAGAAGTTACTAAAAGATAAACTAGATGTCACTTCATTTATGATTGAATTCTTTGAAGAAAAATTAAATGATTAGAAATCAGGTATCCTTGGCATGTTTCTCTTATGCTCACTTTTTCTGATAAGCTCTTCAATCTTTTTTTTGACGCTATCGCTCACTGTTTTTCCCTCAATGAAATTGTCAATCTCTTGATAAGTAATTCCAAGCTCCCCTTCATCTGTCTGACCCTTCCATAGCCCTGCAGAAGGCGGCTTATCGATAATCTTTTCAGATACTTTTAGGGATCTAGCAAGGGAATAAACATTTCTTTTTGTTAGATTTCCCAAAGGTAACAGATCGCATCCCCCATCACCGTATTTTGTAAAGTAGCCCACAGTAAGTTCGCTCTTATTTCCTGTGCCTATAACAAAATAGCTTAATTTATTAGCATAATAATATAGAACAGTCATTCTAAGTCTTGGCTTGATATTGGCAAGGGGCAAATCCCGATCATCTCTCATATCCCCAAACTCATCTAGAAGTGAGTTATATATGGCATCAATATTTATGGTCTCATATTTTAGGCCAATCTCTTTTGCAACTGACTTTGCATCATCCATATCGTTTTTGTTACTATAGCAGGGAATTATAAGGCCGAGAGAGTTTTCAGGGAAAGCATTTTTACAGAGACAGGCTGTCACAGCCGAATCAATGCCACCACTTAACCCAAAAACGACACCTTTCCCGCCACCAAAAGTAACTTCATGTTTTAGCCAATCTGAAAGCCTAAAAGATACCTCACTAGTCAAACTTAACCTCCATGTCCTCTTTGATTATGTTTAAGACAATTGAAGTAGAGACACTTTCCACAAAATCAATTGATTGCATCCACCTCGTAAACTTTTCAAGATGGGAGCTGTTTCTAAATCTTCCTATAATAATCGCATCATAGCCGCCTGTCACATCATATACAGCAACGACATTATTCTCTGCCTTTACTATCTCCTCTACCTCTTTTAGCTTCCCTTTAGAGATGATAAGATGGATAACAGCCGTAAAGTCATAGCCGCACTTTTCAGAGTCAAGCACAGGTATGTATTTCTTTATAATACCCGCATCCTCCATGGCCTTGACTCTCAAAGAAATCGTTGTTATTGAATGGCCTAGCCTTCTCGCTATCTCCGAAAAACTCGTCCTTGCGTCCTGATTTAGAATCTTAAGGATATTTATATCAAGAC
>CAZUMN010000056.1:0-6259 GCA_964621955.1 uncultured Thermococci archaeon | reverse complement strand
CTGAAATACTTCATTGGTCTATCCCTAACTTATTAAAAACTGAAGAAGCATTAAAAATAAGTGAAGAGAACTATCACGATTTAATTGAAAATGCAAACAGCATCATATTGAATTTTGATAAAAACGGAAATATTTTATCATTGAATAACTTTGGGCTAAGATTTTTTGGTTATTCTGAAAAAGAGATTAATGGGAAAAATATCATAGGAACGGTTATATCTGAATTTGATTCAAATGGGAACGATATGAGAAACTTGGTATCTCAGATTCTTACAAATGAAGATAAATTCAGATCTAATTTAAATGAAAATATAAAGAAAAATGGAGAGCGAGTTTGGGTATACTGGACAGATAAAATTGTAAAAAATTCAAAAGGAGAGATTGAATCTATTTTGTCTATAGGTAGTGACATAACAGAACTTAAAATGGCACTTGGGCAAATAGAAAAAAATATTCATTATTTCGCAACTAGTGTAGATCAAATAAGAAATCCTCTTGCAATAATTAGCGGTATAGCAGAATTAAAGGTTCATGATACTAAACAATCACAAGATATACTAAAACAGATAGATAGGATAAATGAAATAATCCTAAAACTCGATGAGGGCTGGAACGAATCCGAAGAAGTAAAAAAATTCTTGAAAAGTCGTGAAATGCTGAGTTACTTCTACGGAGAAGACAAGGAAGAGTTAATTTGATTATCCCAAAGTTATTATTAAGAAGTACAAATTTGTCAAAATTGCAAAAAGAATCAATGCGTTTAAGTTAGTGAAGGCAATTTTTACAGATTTTGCTCTTGAGTCTTTATTTAATGCTAATCCGCTAAATAAAAGAGGGATCAATGAAAGAACAGATACCATAAAGAAGTTTACATTTAATTCAAACAGATTTGTCATTTGAAATACTATATACATCACAGTTGCAAATAAAGCTGTCAGAAATATCATTTTTAGGCTTAACTTTCTCCCATTTTTTGTCACAAAACTTTTCTTCCCACTTAGGGCGTCTGTTTCCATATCGGGTATCTCTACGCTCAAAATAAAATAAATCCCGTACATTAGAAGGGGGATAGTGAATAGTAAGTAGTTAGTATCGATGAGGCCTTTCATTACGTAATAGCCCATCCCAGGAACTACAAAGCCTATAGCAAGCATTGTGGATATTTCTCCCAATCTTCTGTATGATAATCTTATAGGCGGGGCAGTGTAGAACCAACCAAGAAGATTCCCAAAGATAACATAACCCAAGAATACCCATGGGTAGTTGTATTTTATGGTGAAAATGAATCCAAGGATAATTGAAATTAGTATTAATGATATTGCTATCCATTTGGAAGTTTTTCTTAAGGATGGATCCATCTGCAATATGCCGCTGCCACCACTCACATTTGTTTTTTCGCCTAATTTATCCGCTTCAAAGTCAAAATAGTCGTTGCTATACGATACAGATAGATGGCCTAAAAAAAGTATCAGATATCCAAGCAATAATTTATTTATTTCTAATTCGGCCCCAGTCAAAACTGCAAACAAAGCCCCAACTGAAAAAAGGAAGAAACCACCCATAACAAAAAAGAATCGGCCCAACTTTAGGATATTGATTATCTTTTCTTGGAGAGAATAATAACCCATATTATATCTATGGATTCACTATATTTAATTATTGCGGAAATTAAAAATAATAAAATTAATTTAAAACAAATTAAGTAAAAGTGCTACATAGAATGGTAGAACAGCTACAAATATGGCAGACAATAAGATATCCTTGCTTCCCATCTTGAAGTTTTGGATAGATGTTCTTTTAGCACTACCATACCCTTTTGTTTCTATGGCCATTCCAAGAATCTCCGCTCTTGCTAGGGAGTTTAAGACAAGCGGAGTAATTATTGGATATGCACTTTTTATTTTTCCAATCAGCAATCCCGAAGGGTGGTAGCCTCTAGATATTTGGGCTTCATTTATTTTCTTTGCTTCCATATAGACTGTTGGAACAAATCTAATTGCTATAAGAAACATTAGTGCGTAGTCTTGGGGTATTTTGAATTTATCGATCATTATATGGACAAGATCTTTCGGCTGTGTTGTTAGTAGAAGCATCTGGAAAGATAAGATCATTATTGAAAATCTTAGGGCTAAAGATGCTCCAAAAGTGACACCCTCAATAGTGATAGGTATAGCCCCTCCAATATATGGTATGCTTTTGGGTATCAGTGTGAAGATTACAGTTCCTTCTCCCATTGAGATTACTGTGAGTATCAGAAGAGAGAGCCCTATAAAAAACAGATACACTACTTGTTTGGACAGTTCTTTTCCAAGTCTAGATACAATGAATATGAAAACAACTACTGACAAAATCCCGATTAATATTACTATGTCCATTGTTAAAAGACTCATGATTGCCAAAACAGCCATAATTATAACTTTCGTCATAGGATTCAATTTATGTAACATTGTTTCTTTTTGCACATATTGAAACAGTTCCATTAGATCCCCTCTCTAGTTTTGTAGATTGAAGCTAATTCTGAAACCATATCTTCAACTGAAAATATGTCAGGTCTAATAATTCCACCATAAAGATGTGAGAGTTCAGTTATTGCAGGTTTCTTGACTAATTTATTATCTGTTCTTGAAAGCAAATCCCTTGTTGGCCCATCATAAACTATGTTTCCATTTTCCATAACAATAGTTCTTTTAGAATACTCTGCAACAAGTTCCATGGAATGGGTCACGATTATTATCGTATGGCCTTTAGACCTTAGATCCTCAGCTATATCCAATAGCTTTCTCGATTCTCTTGCATCAAGGCCCGTAGTTGGCTCATCAAGGATGATTATTTTTGGTTTCATTGCTATTATGCAGGCGAATGCCAATCTCTGCCTTTCCCCCCTGCTAAGGTATCTAGGAAATTTTTCCTTGTATTTGTCCAATCCAACTGATTTTAAGGATTTATCGACTCTATTCTTTGTTTCTTCGATATCTATGTTTCTCAGACCAAAAAGGACTTCCTTTTCAACTGTGTCGGCAAAAAGCATTGTATCGGGATTCTGAAAAATAAGGCCAACATTAGAAGTTAGATATGTCCTTGTTGACTTTCTTGTATCTTCACCAAATATTGATACCTTTCCACTTGAAGGAAGAAGTAATCCATTGAAATGTTTAACGAGGGTAGTTTTTCCAGAACCATTTTCTCCAACTATTGCTACAAATTCTCCAGCCCCAATTTCAAGATTAATTCTCTTTAGAGCTTCAAATCCATTTTTGTAAGAGTAGTCTAGATTTTCAATTGTTATAGCTTTCATTGTTTCACCACTAACGAATCAATTAATTCCCTTGTTTCTTCGAGAGAGTATGGGATCTTCTTTATTGGAATACCTTCCTTTTCAAGGAGAATTGCCATTTTTGCATACTGGGGAAGGTCTATCAATTCACGGGCCTCTTTGTTGTGCAATATTTTATCTGGAGAGCCTTGAACTACAATTTTTCCTTCTTTTAGAACAATCATCTTCTTTACCATTGGTAAAAGTTCATCCAGCTTATTTTCAACAACAATGATTGTCTTTCCTTCTTTATTTAACTCACTAAGAATGTTAAAGAATTTTTTAGTGTAAATTGGATCTAATTCAGACGTCGGTTCATCAAGTATAATAATCTCTGGATCCAAGGCGAGTATCGATGCCAGTGCAACCCTCTGCTTCTGTCCACCAGAAAGTTCATGAGGCGCTTTTTTTCTCAAAGTTTTGATATCTAGTTTTTCGAGAGTTTCTTCTAGAATTGATTCAATTCTTGACTTTTCAAATCCTCTATTTTCAAGTCCAAATTGGATTTCTTCTTCTACAGTTGTGAGTATAAGTTGCGCCTCGACATCATCAAATAATATTCCAAGTTTCTTTGAAATCTCTGAAAAATGTTTGTATTCCATTATTTTTTTGTTTTCAAGATATATGTTCCCTTCTTTTACGCCCTCATTAAAATGATGCATTATCCCGGCTATCGAGAGACATAGGGTAGTCTTACCAGCGCCTGTTGGTCCTGATATAAGTACAAAATCCCCCTTTTCTATAGTCAAATTTATGCTGTCCAATGATTTTTTGTCTGAGGCGGGGTAAAAAAAAGAAAAATTATTAATTTCTATCATTTATCCACCTCTTCTCATTACAACTTTTGACGAGGGAATGTAGAGTAGCTGTGCTATTACAGCATTTACCACTGCACATGTTACAACTATAATAAAACCTGCTGTGAGAAAACCACCTACTGGTGGGGCAGCTTTTGATAGTATATTTGGCGCTGTATAGATTAATGCTATAACAGTCAATATGAAGGTCATACCGCTGAAAAAAGTTGCAACTAGTGTTGTGATTCCTGCGGATACTTTGGATAAAACTTTCATATTCCTTGTAGCCTTCCATACAGCAAGACAAACAACAGCTCCAACAGGTTCACTGATTATATTCCCCGGTGGAAAAATTGAATGCGTTATCAATGCACATATTGCACCTGCTACTATACCAATTCCCAAGGCTTCTTTAAATGTAGGGGATACAAGAATTATTGCAAGACAGTAAAATGCTATAACTAGATTGCTAGTTAGTGGCCCTGGAATTGCAAGTGAGATAAATCTAATTACCGCCCCTACAGCTAAAAGAACTCCTACTACTGCTATATCTTTTGATTTCATTTTTACACCTCCTTATTCTTTATTATTCTAACTGCTTTTCCTTCATTTCTAGGAATGCTACCATTAGGTAGAACTTCAACTTCTGGTGTGAAAAGAAAATTCTCTTTTATTCTTTTTTTGATTTCAACAGCAGAAATATTCCCTTCTACTTGGATCATAAGATCGTGAAAACCATTTTCTTCTTTAACAAAAATCTGATAATTGTTTCCTATTCCCTGGGTATTACAGAGAAGATGCTCTATCTCTGAGGGGTAAACATTTACTCCTTTGATAATAAGAAGGTCATCTACTCTCCCTTTAATTCTTGAAATTCTCCTATATGGCATTCCACAATCACATTTGTCTTCTATAATTGAAGCAATGTCACCTGTTCTAAATCTTATAACAGGTAATGCTTCTCTGGTAAAAGATGTAAGAACTAATTCTCCTTCTTCGCCTTCAGAAAGAGCTTCACCAGTCTTTGGATCAATCACTTCTAAGATATAATGGTCTTCCCAAATATGGATACCATCATGACAGTTACAATCAATACCACAACCAACACCGCCAGTTTCGGTCATACCATAAATATCAAAACTCTCAATGCCCAAAGACTCTTCAATTCGCTTTCTTAATCCATCTGAAAGTGTTTCAGCACCAAAGATGCCCCTCTTGAGATTTGGAAATTCTTTACCTTCTTCTTCAGCAACTTCCATTATCCTTATGGCATAAGATGCGACTGAACCAAGAGAAGTTGTTCCAAAATCTTCGATAAACTTAATCTGTCTTTTTGTATTTCCTGGGCCTACGGGAACAATCATACATCCTATTCTTTCAGCACCATAATGAAATCCAAAGCCTCCATTAAAAAGGCCAAAAGAAGGTGTTATCTGCATGATGTCATTTTCTCTTACTCCTGCGACATAGAGGCACCTTGCCATTGTAGTTGACCACTGGTCGATATCGGATTTCGTGTATGGCTGTAGTACGGGGCTTCCCGTTGTGCCTGAGCTCATGTGTATTCTCATTATCTTTTCTTCTGGGACGCAGGACATACCAAAAGGATAATTGTTACGTAAATCTTCTTTTGTCGTGAAAGGAAGTTTCTCTATATCGCTCAGATCATTTATATCGGATGGTTTTATGCCTAGCCGATCGAATTTATTTCTATAACTTGTGTTATTGTTATAGACATGATCGATAATTCTTGTGAGACCTTTTTCCTGAAGTTTCTTTATTTTCTCTCTAGAATTAACTCCTAAGAAGTTCATTTAATACCTCCAAAAATGCTTTAACGATATAAAAGCTAAGAAAATCAATATACCGTTCTAGTTCCACCACCAAGTATTAACAAAAATAGTACCCTCGCGGGAAAATTTTACTTGGGTTTTAGGTGATACTAACATCATTGCCATAGCAATTTAAAGAGGATTTATAAGTGTTGTGGTTTTTGGTTCTTATACTTTTCCGAGGCTTTTGCCGTTTTTGCTTTATAATTTTACTAATGTTATAACCCGTTGTAATATAACATAAAACTAGCAAACTTGCCTTATATTACAACGCTTATATTGGATAAACTTTTTTCCCTATTTTCCCTAATTTTTTC
>CAZUMN010000055.1:0-6558 GCA_964621955.1 uncultured Thermococci archaeon | reverse complement strand
ATGAAAACAGGTTTCATATTCACAATTTTAAATCCAGCAATGTTTATCTGGTGGTTTACAGTTGGGAACGGTCTTGTTATGAGGGGCCTTGCAATTGGATTTATGGGGGTTTTCCTATTATTTGTGGGCCACTGGTTAGCAGATCTTTCATGGTATTCATTTCTTTCATTTTCAGTTTCTAAAGGTAAGAAGTTCATAAGTGCTAGAATCTATGAGGTAATTCTCTTTGCCTGCGGGATCTTCCTTCTTTCCATCGGATTGTATTTCCTCTACGGTTCCCTCCCTTATTTTAGTCACTATATCTAATATTTTTATATTAGAAAATATAATAGTATAATATGCTTGAAATAGATGGTAGTTTTGGGGAAGGAGGAGGCCAGATACTCAGGACTTCACTAGCCCTATCTGTTTTAACAGAAACTCCTGTCCACGTCTATAATATCAGGAGGAACAGGCCAAGGGAAGGATTAGCCCCGCAGCACTTGAAAACAATATCTGCAATTGAAGAGCTCACTGGCTCGATAGCAGAAGGGAAATCAATAAGCTCAACTGAAATTAAGTTTATACCCAAAAATGAGTTCAAAAGAAAGATCATGATTAATATTGGAACTGCAGGGAGCATTACTCTGCTATTGCAGTCCCTCATGGTACTTTTACCCTTTTTAGAAAATAAAACAACTGTCGGCGTCTACGGGGGGACAGATGTCCCATGGAGCCCCCAGATAGACTATCTTAGGGAAGTAACTGTACCGACTCTAGAGAGGATGGGGTACAGTATTTCAATCGGCAAAATAACGAGAGGGTACTATCCAGAAGGCGGGGGTTACGCCGAGATAGAGGTAAAACCTGTTAAAAAACTTAAATCAATCCAAATCGACAAATTTGAAAAATTGTCAAAAATTCAGGGTATTTCTTACTCCACAAATCTCCCTGAAAATGTTACTGAACGGCAAAAAAAATCCGCAAGGTGTGTGATTTCTAGAGAAGGTATCACGCCTAACATCAAACTTCAAGTTGAAAAGGATTCAAGCCAAAGGATCGGCTCCGGCATATTCCTTTTTTCAAAAGATAAGGACTCAATCATCGGAGATGGGGCATTGGGTGAAAGAGGGAAAAGGGCAGAAGAGGTAGGCCAAGAGGGGGCAAAACAGTTTATGGAGAAATATTCGGAAGGGTTTGATTGTCACCTATCCGACCAACTAGTCCCATATATGGCCCTAGCGGAAGGGACATCTTGCATATATACCAAAAATACTTCTCATCTTGAGGCAAATATTTCGATTTTGGAAAAATTTTACGATATTAAATTTTTATGGAAGGATAATTTGTTAGAAGTAGAGGGCATTGGGCTTGAAAATGTTTATATAGATTGAACTTTAATAAACTAAGGTGAGAGAATGGGAGAGCTAAAGAAAGTATCTGAATTTGTGTATGAGATTGAGAAAAAAGGTGAGATGAAAGTACCAGCTAGGATTTATGCCGATGACAAACTTATAGTTAAAATGAAGGAAGACCTGACATTAAAACAGGCGGAGAATGTATCTTGCCTTAAAGGGATTGAAGGTTATTCTTTTGTCATGCCTGATGGCCACCAGGGCTATGGATTCCCCATAGGTGGGGTCGCCGCAATGGATTATGAAAATGGCATCATATCCCCTGGGGGGGTCGGATACGACATAAACTGCGGGGTAAGGCTTCTAAAATCTGACTTAACTCATGATGATGTTTTTGAGAAAAGAAAGGATATTATTGATTCTATATTCAAAAATGTCCCTTCTGGGCTCGGTTCCCAGGGCAAGGTAAGATTATCTTCTAAAGATCTTGATGAGGTCCTGATGGTCGGGGCAAAATGGGCAGTTGATGAGGACTACGGCTGGAAAAAAGACCTGAAGCGCATTGAGAGCGAAGGCAGCATGGAAGGAGACCCAAGCAAGGTCAGCAGCAACGCAAAGAAGAGAGGGATGCCTCAGCTAGGAAGTCTTGGCAGCGGTAATCATTTCCTTGAAATGCAGGTTATCGATGAGATTTATGATGAAAAAATAGCTGCTGGATTTGGGCTCCGGGAAGGGCAGATCTGTTTTATGATGCATACAGGATCTAGAGGGTGCGGTCATCAGATATGCTCTGACTATATCCAGACAATGGAAGGGGCGCATAAAAAATACAATATAAAAATTCCAGATAGGGAGCTGGTATGCGCACCCGTCCACTCTAAAGAAGGGGAGGATTATTTCAAAGCCATGAGTTCAGGTGCTAACTTTGCATGGGCGAACAGGCAGATGATAACGCACTGGATAAGAGAATCTATTTCAAAAGTGATAGATGAGGATCCAGAAGATCTAGGATTAGAAATACTTTACGATGTTGCCCATAATATAGCCAAGCTCGAAAAACACAACGGCAAGAAGTACTGCGTCCATAGAAAAGGTGCAACAAGGGCATTTTGGAAAGGAAGAGAAGAACTACCAAAAGAATATGAAGACATTGGGCAGCCAGTTATAATCCCCGGTGATATGGGGACAGCATCTTACATAATGGTTGGAATTAAATCATCCAGTCAAACATTCGGCTCGACATGCCATGGTGCTGGAAGAGTACTTTCAAGGAGTGCAGCGATTAAGAAATTTAGGGGCGAAGACATAATTAAAATGCTTGAAAAACAAAATATATATGTCAAGGCAGCCTCTCCAAAGGTCGTTGCCGAAGAGGCGCCTGACGTATACAAAGATATCCACAACGTAGTGGATGTATGCGATAAAGCAGGGCTTGCAAAGAAGGTTGCAAAATTAAGGCCAATAGGGGTGGCTAAAGGATAGTTAATCCTTTAGATAGCCCTCGATGCTTTGATCCCACATCTTGTAAAAGAAATCCTTTGTTTTCTTTATTGTGGCCTTGTCGTTAGTTATTATTCCTGCTTCAAAGTGATCATAGAAGCTGTCTCTTGTTAGATCTGAGGAAGAAATCAACGCCTCTCTATCATCAGAAACTAAGAATCTAGCATGGCATTCCCTATTTACTCTGACCTCTGCGCCATTTTTCTTTAATATTTTGAACGCCTTTTTATTGCCTGGCCTTGTAATGTGTCTGAATATCACTCTTACTTTTGCACCCTTTTTCACAACATCTATTATAAAAGATACAATGGAATCATCGAGATACCCTGAAATAAGAAGCTCATTTTGAGTGTTTTCTATGAGATTAATGGATCTATCTTTTATAATTTTGTCTTGGGGGGTGGTGAAGATTAATTCAAAAGGAGATTCCAAAGGCGGTAATTTTTCGTAAGTAACTTTCTTAGATGATATTTCTTCAACTTCAGCGGCCTGGCCTAAAGTATAATAGACTCCGGGGTCTGCTACTACACATTCAGTAATCTTACTGATTTCTTCCCACAACTCTATTAGTTTTTTAGGATCGCCATGATTTAAAAATACTTTTTTTGGTGGTTCTTTAAATGATGAAACATAATCGATTAGATCTGGATGGGAAGCATGGGCAGAGAATTCAATCCATTCTACCCTCGACTTAATCTTTCTTAGTTTTCCATCCTCATCTTTAAATTCTCTTAATCCATCTAAAATTTGTCTGCCAAAAGTTTCTTCAACCTGGTAACCAACTAATAAAAGTGTGTTTTTTTCATCAGGTGCCCATGATTTAAAATAATCAATAACTGGACCCCCCGACATCATTCCCGCAGTAGTAACGACTATTACCGGCTCAGGTGACTGAATTATTTTCTTCCTGTTCCACACCTCTCTAAAAATTGTGCTGTTGAAAGGATTTTCTTTTTTGAAGAGATTTATCATCTTTTGATTCATCCAGTTGGGGTAGTTGTCGTAGATGTCATTTGCTTTGACAAGCATGCCCTCAAGGTATATGGGCTGCGATACCTCGCCCCTTTCCTTTGCCTCTTTTAGAATCATCATTATATTTTGGGCTCTGTCTATTGCAAAAACAGGTATCAAGACATTTCCTTTCTTCTTTTTTGTTTCCTTAATTATTCGGATGAGGTCCTTTTCTCTCTGTTCTATTGGTGGGTGTGTGTCACTTCTCATTCCATAAGTTGATTCTAGTATTAGGTAGTCCACTCCGGGTATTCCTTTTTTAACTGGATTTAAAGTTCTAACATCGGAGCCGATATCCCCTGTATAGACAATTCTTCCGTAAGGTGTGTCAAGACATATTTGAGCCGCGCCCAATATATGGCCGGCATCATAAAAAGTAAGGGATATGTCATCATTTATGTAGACCTTTTCTTCATAGTTTAGAGCTACTGCTCTAGCGATCTCTTTTCTTATATCTTCTTGATAATAAGGAACTTTTTCTCCCTGAAGCTCTTGGACTTTGATAAAATCTTTCTGGATTAAAAGTGCCAGGTCCATAGTTGGCTTAGTAAAGTATATGGGGCCGTTATATCCAAGAGAATAAAAACGGGGTGCATATCCAGAATGGTCAAGATGTGCGTGAGATATAATAATAGCTTCAATTGCGGATATGTTAACATCCGATAAATCAGGATACATTCCTTCCCCAGAAAGCTTTACTCCGCAATCAAAAATAAATATTCGTCCATCAATATCAACTTCAACGCAAGATCTTCCGACCTCGCCAGCAGCGCCTAACCATCTAATCTTCATGGACATTCAAAAGTAAAAACCTTTAAATGTTTTATGAATTATTAACTAACATGGAACTTCAATATCATATTAAGTGTAAGGATGGCGATATATTTCCTTACGTTATCATGCCAGGGGACCCAAATAGGGTAAATTTAATTGGGAGCTTTATGGAGGATGTCAAGCAAATTGCATCCAACAGGGAGTATACCACAATTTCGGGGTATTACAAGGGTGTTGGGATAAGTGTTACATCTACGGGAATTGGCGCACCCTCAACTTCCATTGCAATAGAAGAGTTAGCGAGGATTGGTGCAAAGACTTTGATTAGGGTGGGGAGCACTGGGGCATTGGAAGAAACAATAAAATGTGGGGATTTAATAATAAACACAGCTTCAGTCAGATATGACGGTGCAACGAAAGATTATGTCAATCCATTTTACCCCGCAGTTGCGTCCTACGAAGTAACTCTTGCGTTAATAGAAGCATGTGAAAAACTTAATTATAGATATCATGTCGGCATTGGTGCCAGCAGAGATACATTTTATGGCGGGCAGGAGAGGCCTTCTTTTGGGGATTATCATCAGTCTTTCATGGATGATCTAATAGATGATCTGGAAAAAGCTAAAGTTTTAAATTTGGAGATGGAGGCATCAACAGTTTTTACACTTTCAAGTCTTTTTGGACTTAGGGCAGGAGCAATACTTGCTGTATTCGGAAATCGCAAGACTCAAGAGTTTGAGGTTAAAGGAGAAGAAGAGGCTGCAAAAGCAACACTTGAGTCGATAAAGATTCTCTCTGATTGGGATAAGATTAAAGAAAAAAAGAATAAAAAATACCTCTATCCCTCTTTAATCTAAAAAATTAGAGCAAATGTTTTAAAACGACCTAATTTTATACAATTAATCATGCCGTTGTAGCAAAGCTCGGCCATGCGCTAGACTCGTAATCTAGTTCGACGGGGGTTCAAATCCCCCCAACGGCTTCCGATTTTAATTCGAAATCACTCGGCTTAGTATATAAATAAAAATGAAATTACTGCAAGATTGGCCTTAAAATTAGCTTGTATTCTTTATCTTTTGTAGACTACGCTTCTCTTGTTTATCGAGAATACAACTATGCTGTCTTTTTCAATTCTATACAGAATCTAATAGAATAGTACGGGACATTTATATCCCAAGCTGCTTTTTTACATCCTTTAACGAAACAAGATTTTCCTTGTCAAAACTTTTAATGTAAGCGTTGAACTCTTCCCCGCTCAAAGCATCTTCCTTTTTCATCATGTGTTCCTTGATGTAAGTAAGGTCTTCTTCTATCAAGTTAAGTTTTTCCAATATTGTTTTCTCTAGCTTAATTTCCATAATAATCAATTGCTATCAATTTTATATAAATTATCCTTTAAGTCTTTGGCTCAAGATCCAGACATATGGATGTCATGCACTACTGATAATCCAGATTCTTTTTGTTCTTAAATTTAGGGCCAAGAATTCGATTGGACCGATAAAACAATGGATAATAAATAAAGAATAAAAGAAAAACATAAATCTTTTATATGATTTGTTTTTCTCAATTTCATGGATAAAAAGAAATTTGATTACCGCTCTCTTTTTGTCGTTGGCCTAATAATATTTATTCCAGCCGGAGTATCTTTACTTCTGATGAATAGTATAGCAGGCTATGGATTAATTGGATTGGGTGCAATCTGGGCTATAGTAGGCTATTTCAATAAAGAAATTGGCAATAATAAATTGAATGTGAATATAAGTGGAAAAACAAAAGTTGATTGAAAAATAATTGGATTTGTCATATTCTTCTTGATTATATTGCCAATATTTTTGTCCTTCTTTTTAAAATACAGCTGATACGATGAAAAGTTATGATTAAGAAGAAAATAACATTATCCTTTCTTTCAATTCAAGAACTTATTGTTTGGCATCACATG
>CAZUMN010000054.1:0-6731 GCA_964621955.1 uncultured Thermococci archaeon | reverse complement strand
TGAGAGAAGGATAATCCCGCAGGCAAACTTCACCAATGCAGACATCCTTATAGTGCTAAAGATCATTGAGAAGGAAGAAAGTATCGGGAGAAAGCTTCTATCAAAGAGAATTTTTCTAAATGAGGCCAGCATTAGATCAATTCTTTCCAAACTAAAGGATATGGAATACATTGATTCATCAAGAGTTGGCCAGAAGGTCACAGGGAAGGGTAAGAAGTTCCTGGAAAGCTCTACGCAATTTGGGATCCCGTTAGAAATCAACGCCAAAGAGCTCACTTTGAACAACAAAAACTTCGGTACGATAATTAAAGGGGCGTCTTCAAAGATAAAGGATGGGATGGACCAAAGGGACAGTGCGGTCTTTGGAGGGGCTAGGTCTGCAATCACCTTGATATTCCGGGATAATCACTTTACCCTCCCAGAAACAAGGCCTGAGATAAAAATCCCAACGATAAAACTGAATCTTAGTAGGGGGCTAGAAAATGAGTTGCACGATAAATTTGGCCCTAAAAATAATGATATAGTCATAATATCAAGTGCAGAAGATGAAGAGCGTGCGTTTAGAGGGATAGTCCACGTGATTGATTCTTTTATTTAATATATAGGGGTAAATTTTATATTTTAAATTTCCGACTGTCCTTCATAATCTCTTAAGATGATTTTATGAAGAAAAAACTTGTTATTATCGGGGCTGGGCCGGCAGGTTTGCCTGTTGCGTCCCAAGTTAGGAAAGAAACAGATGCCTTTGACATAACTGTGATTACTGACAGGAAATATTTTTCTTACAGCCCCTGTGGCATCCCTTTTGTTATAGCAGGGGCGATAGAATCATTTGATAACTTGATTATGAGGAGCGCCCAGCACTACAAGGATATGAATATCAACATTTATCCAGAAACGCATGTGACGGCTATAGATACAGAAAAACAATTAGTGATTGCTAATAAAGAAAGCTATCCATATGATGTCCTTGTCATTGCAACTGGAGTAAAACCTTTTATTCCAAATATACCGGGTATTGAACTTGAGGGAGTATATTTCATGTATTCTCTTGAAGAGGCCATTGAAGTTGAAAAGGCTATGAAGAAATCAGGTTCTATAGCGATTATTGGTGCAGGCGCTATAGGGTTGGAAATGGCATATGCTTTTAGGAAAAAAAACAAAGAAGTTACTATTATAGAAAGGGGCCCTCAGGTAATGGGGTCGATACTTGACCAAGACATGGCCATGATTGTTGAAGACTACATTCTTTCCAACGGTATTAAATTACTTAAAAATACCGAAGTTGTTAGATTTCAGGGTGAAAATGCTAAAGTTTCTACAGTTATTACAAAAAATGGAAATATAAAAACAGACATGGTTTTAATTTCTGTTGGCGTTAGACCAAACGTTGAACTGGCTGTTAGTTCTGGTATAGAAAGGGGTGTTACAGGAGGATTAATTACTGATTCATGTCTTAGGGTAAGAAAAAATGGAGTTTTTATGCCCAACATATTTGCATGCGGAAACTGCATAGAGGTCGTTGGCGGAGTTACATTCAGGCCAACTTTAAGTACGCTAGGCTCAACTGCAGTAAGACAAGCTCTTACAGTTGCAGAGAATATTCTTGGAACAAATACAGTTTATACACCAATTGTAAGCCCTGGTATTTCTATCATAGGGGACCTTGAGATAGGGGCGGTAGGTGTCAACTCTAAGAGGGCTATCGAATATGGGATATTTCCTAGAGAATCCATGGCCAAAGGACTTACAAGGGCACGATACTTCCCTAAAGGGGAGATAATAACAGTTAAAATATTAGTTGATAAAAACTACAGATTAATTGGATCACAGATAATCTCCAAAGAAGGCGTCAAGGGGAGGATTGACTCGATGTCTTTTATGATATCAAGAGGTGTTACCGCACACCAGCTTGCTTTAATAGAAACATCATATGTGCCGCCAATATCAAGCGTTATAGATCCACTGACAATTGCGGCACGTAAGTTGATTGGTATTACAAGAGATAAATTTACTCTTCCGGAATCAATGGATAATACAACTTGATAAGTACAAATTTTAAAGCATAGTCTAATGTAAGATAAGATTAAAATTTGGAAAGATGCTTATTCAAGAAAGAATTGTAATATAAAAAATAAAATAAATTAATTCCTAAGGAACAACAAACTCAAATGTTATCTTGTCAAAGACGCCATTTGGAGAAAATGCGACCATAGTTACTTGATATGTGCCCGAAGGAATGTTCGGACCTACGGTGAAGTTGGCAGAGTAGGTACCTATGTTGTGTGAATTTATTGTCTGTGTTTCCGGAGTGACATTTACTGTTACACCTTGCGGAAGCCCCTCGAATTTCACCCTTGCATCGTTTTGTGTGAAGAATCCTCTGTTTTCTACTTGCAAGAAAACCTGTTGGCTACCTGGTGACATTTTGAATTCTGAAAGTACCTTGCCGTCCCTTATAACTTGAGGCCCTCCTTCCACATTGAAGCTCTCTATATCGACCTTTGGGTATAGAATGGCGGCAGGAAACGATTTCTTTGCACAGTTCCAGCAGCAGTCTCTTTCTAAAATAATCCCAAATTCTCCTGGAGTGAACTGCCCATTAGAGCTTATTATAACTGACGAAGGGATTTGTTCAAAGGTACGAGGATCGGGGTCTTCTTCTTGGCTGTCATGAAATAAAAATGGCAGGGGAGATGAGTATTCAGATGTATCAAAATTTCTTCCATTAACAGTTATAGTGCCCGATCCATCATAATATACTAAAAGCCAAAAGCTTTCCCCTATTAGTTCGCAGCGGTAATTTGAAAGCGTATACTCGCATCGCCCGAGATTAATGGGCGGCTCAACAGTGCAATCAAGACAGGTTCCTGACAAAGTAGCCGGCTGGATACATCTTTCTAAATTAAAAGAATATGGGGTTGAAGTTATATCAAGGTCATTTATGAGGAGCTCTCTCTGACAAGAGTAAATAGAATTGTCATAGACTTGAATATAGTTTCCTCCTTTAGCGTAGAGCATTCCCCCTCCCGCCAGCAATAATACCAAAGATAACATAATAGCTATTATTCTTTTCATAAATAAATCTCCTTTATAATTGCATAAATAAATCGTGATAAATATTTAAGGATTTGCCTACTGGGCATAATAAGTTAAACTAAAATGATCTCACCATATTTCTTGATTACTATTCGTAATCATTTCGATATTTTCTCATTTCCTCTAAATCGTGGAATGATCTGAAAAAGCTATCAATACGTATGATGAGCTCCTTCTTCCCTTTTTCAGTGAGCGAGTATCTTTTTTCTTCATCATCAATAATTAGGCCTTTGTCTTTAAGTTTTTTTAAGACTGGGTAAATTGTTCCAGGGCTAAACCTACGGCCCTTTCTTTTTTCCATCTCATCAGTTATCTCAGAACCATTCATTTTATCGCTTCTCAACATCCACAAAATCAAAAATGATAGGAATCCTCTGCCCTGGTGCTTATGGTCTCGCATGTGTAGAATCTGTTCTCAAAGTATTAAAGTATATCGGTTAACCGAAAGACTTTTAAATAAATATCGTATATACGATATTGGAGAACCGATAAGGAGGTGATAGTAATGTGGAAAAATGAAAGAATGGAGCATGGACCAAGACACGGACATAGAATGCATAAACATTCTTGCGAACGTAGAAGGCACTTCTATACAAAGCAGGAACGAATAGACATGCTCGAAGAATACAAGACTTGGCTTGACAAAGAAAAGCAGGGTGTTGAAGAAAAAATTGAAGAATTAAAAAAAGCTTTGTAAATTATTTTTCTTTTTTAAAATATTGCTTCTAAACAAGATAACTAAGTTTAGATTAGCTTTTTTTGCATTTTAATTTGATATTTGGCTACTAAAAAGATATAATTACAAAAAATTTATAAGTCGTCTTCGCTGTTCTTTGCTAAAGCAGAGGTAGTTACATGAAATCTGATGAGATAATGGACGTTGCATTGAGGAGAGGATTTATTTATCCGTCTTCTGAAATTTATGGCGGTATTTCTGGTTTTTATGATTACGGTCATCTTGGTACCCTTATGAGAAGGAAATGGGAAAATGCTTGGAGAAAGCATTACCTTGGCCTAAATCCTAATTTCTTTGAAATTGATGCTACTAATATAATGCCAAAGAATGTTTTTGTGGGCTCAGGCCATCTTGAAAACTTTAATGATCCGCTGACTGAATGTGAGAAGTGTCACTCGAGGTTTAGGGCAGACCACCTTGTAGAAGAGTTCCTTGAAAGAAGCGCAGAAGGCATGTCTGCAGAAGAGATGACAGGATTGCTAAAAGACAGCGATATTCCATGCCCCAAGTGCGGCGGGCATCTTCTTGATGTGAAGATGTTCAACATGATGTTTGAGATATCTGTTGGCGCTACTGGGGAATCAGAGATAGCATACTTAAGGCCTGAAACTGCACAGGGTGCATTTTTGGCTTTCAAGAGGAGTTTTAACACATTGAGAGGTAAACTCCCGATGGGCCTCGCAATTATCGGCAGGGCTTATAGAAATGAGATATCCCCGAGGCAGGGATTCTACAGATTGAGAGAATTTAACCAGGCTGAGCTTCAGGTATTCTTTGATCCAGACACCATTGAGGATCACCCTGACTTTGATTCAATTAAAGATGTGAAATTAAGGATGTTCCCGTTGCAGAACAGGAGCAGTAATGAAGTCGATGACATAACTGCATCTGACCTGAACAAGGAATATGGTGTGCCAAAATTTTATGTTTATCACCTTGCAAAGATCCAGGAGTTCTACCTTGACAAGATGAAATTCCCAAGGGAGCTCTTCAGATTCAGAGAGCTTTCTGCAGATGAAAGGGCTTTCTATAACAAGATCCACTGGGATGTTGAAGTCTATACGGAATCTCTTGGCGGCTACAAGGAAATGGGGGGCCTCCACTACAGAACTGACCACGATCTTGGCGGCCACCAGAATGCAAGCGGAGAAAGGCTTGATGTCAATATTGACGGCAAGAAGTTTGTACCTCACGTGCTTGAGCTTTCATTTGGTGTCGATAGAAACTTCTGGACATTACTTGATGTATTCTACAAAGATGAAGGGGATAGAAAAGTTATATCTCTGCCAAAGGAAGTAGCACCTTTCAGGGCTGGAATATTCCCACTGCAAAAGAAAGGAGATCTTGAGAAGGTTGCAAAGAGTATCTATGATAATCTATCAAAGTGCTGCGATGTTTTCTACGATGATTCAGGATCAATAGGCAGGAGATACAGGAGACAGGACGAGATTGGAACCCCTTTTGCAATAACTATTGACTTCCAGACCTTAGAAGACAACACTGTGACAATCAGAGAAAGGGATTCCATGAATCAGCACAGAGTAAAGATAGACGAAATCAAGAAAAATATTTAATTTTTTATATCTTTTCAAATATTATTTCTTGGGCCCCTTCCCATAATACTTTTTTCCCCAATTCGGGCAATTTTTCTTTTCCTTCAATTATTGTAAGAAAATGATTTCCGGCAAGCTGCCCCATCTTGCTTGAAAAACATGTGCTTCCATAAGGGAGCAATATTTCAGTTTCACTTATCCCACCAGGATAGAGGAGGATTTCTCCTTTTGAAGGGTGGCTTGTATGATTCTCATATCCAACGCCTAAATCAAAATCACCTAGAGGAATCCATACGGCTTCGCCACTCCACCTCACGTGGATTATTTTGTTCTTAAAAGGCAATAACTTCAGGAATGCAATACATGTTTTTGGTGCATTCTCTTCCTCTAACTTTGCTTTAAAAATGAAATCCCCGGCCGTAATTTTAAGGTTGGTCATCTTTAACACCAAATTAATTTAAATTGAGATATAACAATCTTATTTTTATGAATCCCTGTAGGAAAATGTTGCAACAACTTGATCCCTTGATGTATGACCTATGAATACAAAACTGTGCTGGGTACCTGAACTATGATTAGAGGATCTTTTTAAGACAAATGTAATATTGGAACCGACGATAACACTCCGGGGCAAGCTTGGTTGTATACTTTCCCAGTTATTTTGACCATCTATAATGAAATCCTGTATCGCACGAAATTCTAGAGCTTCTGAAGAAGATGCATTTTTCAAAGTCACATAGTAGTAGGTGCCATCGTCTGTTATGCTGACAACATTAAGCCTTAGAGAACTTGAAACTCCGGCCCTCTGCTCAACTTCTTCCTGGATCTGTGTCTGAAAGCTCCTGACCCATACCCAATAAGCACTGACAGAAGAGACTGCTACAGCAACAAGCAACATTGTAGCAACGACTGGAGAAACTGCTTTTCTATTCATAAAATAAAATAGAGGATAGTATAATAAAAAACTATCCTTTTACGCCCTGGGCGAAGTCGTCTCTTCCTCCGCCTTTACCATACTTCTTAATTACATTGCAGGCTTTGTGTCCGTTTTCTATGGCTATCTTCCCGCAAGATACAACTATGTTGCCCTCGTTATTGGTCAACACGATTACCTTGTTGTCCCCTGAAAGCTCCTTTGCAATTTTTCTCATTTCATCGGGTGATGTATCCACGTTTTCTTCCATGAATAGAACACCGTCAGATTCTATGAAATTGCATTCAAGCCCTTCCTTCTTAAGGCAAGATATTTCAGCTTTGAGTCTTTCAATCTCTTTTCCCCTGTTTTTCCACTCATTGAAAAATCTCTTTCCTGTGTCAAGGAGTTTATCTTTTTCAACCTTAAA
>CAZUMN010000053.1:0-6796 GCA_964621955.1 uncultured Thermococci archaeon | reverse complement strand
AAGACATTGTAAATATATCTCCAACGTGAGCTGAAGTTCTACTAATCCTATAGTAATCATCACACGAATAGCCTAAGTCTGCCATCGTTTGAGCTACGCCAAATACGCTTGCTACAAAAAGCAAGGTCACCAATACAGCAAATATTTTCTTCATAAGATTCCCTCTTATGTGAGATAATAATGCCATTTATAAAACTAACGAAAAATAATATCTGAAATTTGAGAATATCTCAAAAAATAATCGTAAAAAAATCGTAACTCTTTTATTAATAGATAACAATATAGCTATTATGGAGCTTAAAATAAAGTACCTTGATATCCAGGAAATGCAGGATATCGTTTTTTTGAATAGTATGGATGCTATAAAGGAGAGAATTGACCCTGGAGAGAAAATTATTATCAAAAGATCTGATTCATCGTATTCATCCTCTGCTGTGTTGACTAAAGACATAGTCAAAGAAGGATTTATTGGAGTTCCCCTAGAAAAATCAAAACGTTATAATCATCTAGAGAATGACATAGTCGAAGTATTTCCTGATGTAAATACAGAACTTGCCCATATATCAAAAAAGAAACTAGAAGGAAAAATACTGACAAAGGAAGAAATAACAAAATTTGTTGGCGGAATAATAAATGGCAATATCGATAGTGTCATAATATCTAGTTTTCTTACTACAACTCAACTACTTGGAACATCGACAAAGGAGATAGAGTATCTTACCCGTGCAATGGCAGAAACTGGTACAATGATAAGCTTTGATAAAGGGCCAATAATGGATGTCCACAGCATAGGTGGTGTTCCTGGCAATAAAACTGCTCTTCTTACAATCCCAATAGTTGCATCTTCTGGCCTTTATATCCCTAAAACATCATCTAGGGCCATAACATCACCTGCAGGTACCGCTGATGTTGTAGAAGTTCTCTCTCCTGTTGATTTTTCTCCAGACAAATTAAAGGAAATTGTCAAAACAACTGGAGGGTGTCTTGCTTGGAGCGGTGTCTTGAATCTGACGCCTGCAGATGAAAAGATAGTTGAAGTTGAAAGAAGGCTTCACATTGACCCAGAGCCAATTATTCTTGCAAGCGTAATAAGCAAAAAATATGCAATGGGTGCAGAATATCTTTTGATCGATATCCCAATGGGGGAGGGCACAAAGATAAACACTTGGGAAAATGCTAGAAAACTTGCAACGAATTTCACAGACCTTGGATCGTCTCTTGGAATGCATGTTGAAGTTGCTGTTACCTATGGGGGTCAACCAATAGGAAACGCTGTTGGCCCTGCTCTTGAGGCAAGGGAAGCTTTGATAGCCTTAGAAGGGAAGCAAAGCGGAAGCCTTACTGAAAAAGCTATTGGTCTCGCAGCAATACTCCTTGAACTCGGTAAGAAGGCGGAAGCTGGGAAAGGAAAAGTCATGGCGAGAGAAATTCTTGAAAGTGGAAAGGCTTTAGAAAAGTTTAGAGAGATTATCTCGGCGCAGGGAGGAGATCCCGATATAAAGCCGGAAGAAATTCCCCTCGGAAAGTACAAAGAAACTATATTGTCCGAGGATTCAGGTTATATAACTAAAGTTGACAACGCAACAATTGTCAAAGTTGCAAAGATCCTAGGCACTCCATTTGACAAGGGTGCAGGGCTCTTGTTGAATTACAAGGTAGGCGACCGCGTTGAAAAGGATGATGTCATAGTAGAGCTTTTTGCAGAGAGCAAGGAAAGGCTTTTATCCGCAAAAAGGTTTTTGGATTACAACAGGATATTCCAGACCGAAGGAATGATCCTAAAAAGATTTCCAGGACTTAAGGTGATTTGATGGAACTTGACTATTATAGTCTTAAGCATAGGAGACTTTTGGAAGATGCACGAAGGAAGAGAGAGGATGGGATTATCCTATTTTTCACACTGTTTTTCTCATCTCTGTTTTTATTCTTAGTCGGATTTGGGTATTCAGTTATTCTTATTATTGCAGGGATTATTGTTCTTTTATTGGGTGTATTATTGTTTGTTTATGAAGATGCCCAGAGCAGGAAATTGCTTGATAAAGCCTCTGAGATGGAGCACCCGCCGCAAAAGCCAGTTGAAAAGGAAGTTGAAAGTGCAATCACTGATCTACTGATTGAAGGAATCTCTTATCTGATGAAACATGACTGAAATAGTATCCATTAGGAAAGCCCTTGACTACGAAAAAAGTCTATCAGCGGCCATAGATAAAGTACTAATTGATTTGGGCGGTATCGAGAGGTTTGTAAAAAAAGGAGATAGGGTAGCATTAAAACCTAATTTGCTTGTTTTCTCATCTCCTTCAAAGGCCATAGTTACTCATCCCCTCTTTACATTTGAGATCTTCAAGAGAGTAATTGAAGTTGGGGGAGAGCCTTTTGTTATTGACAGTCCGGGCAGCGGAATACCTTTTACTAAGAACTCGCTTAAGTCTGTCTATAGATTGACAGGGTACTGGGATACCTTCAAGGACTATACGGATTATCTTAACACAGATACATCTAAGCAAACAGTTGAAATTGAAGATGGACTTATTTTAAAGAGGGTGGATATCCTAAAACCGTTGCTTGATGCTGATGTAATTATTAATCTACCAAAAATGAAGACGCACACCCTTACTTTCCTTTCAGGGGCGGTAAAAAATATGTATGGCGCAGTTCCAGGAATGGAGAAGACCATATACCACTCGAGATTTAGGGATGTGCATGATTTTTCAAAAGCATTACTTGATGTCTGGAATGTTACAAATCCAGAGCTTACGTTAATGGACGGGATTGTCTCACTTGAAGGCGATGGCCCTGCTATGAGGGGTATCCCAAGGAGAACAGAAATTGTCTTCGGATCAAAGGATCCCCTCTCAATTGATTTTGCAATATGCAAGCTAATTGGATTATCCTATAATGACATACCTTATCTTAAGGTTGCAATAGAAAATAATCTTTCTGATGGAAACTACAGCCTTGTTGGAGAAGCGGCAAAAATAAATGATTTTATTCTCCCAAGGACATATCACGGGAAGATATCTATCGATCCAATTTCTTTGTACAATTATATTGTATTCCCAATATTCACCAGATTTTTGATTGAAAAACCAAAGGTCATTAAGAATAAATGCATAAGATGCGGAGTATGCGTGAGAAGCTGCCCAGAAAAGGCTATTATAGTAGATAAAGTTTCAGCAAAAATAGACTACAGTAAATGTATCAAATGCTACTGCTGCCATGAGCAGTGCCCTGAGGGTGCCATTGACCTTAAAAGAATTAACTTATAGAAATCCTTTTAAGTATAAGCGAAGGTATTGTTTTGGTGATAAAATGAAAGAAGAAGTATTCTACGGAAGAGGTATGAAGAAAATCAGATCAGACTACCCAGAGATTTATGATGCCATTATAAAATTAAACGATGCAGTTTATACTGGAAAAGCCTTGGACTACAAAACCCAGAAACTTATTGCAATAGGAATAGCTGCATCAAGATGCGATGAGAGTGCAACAGATAGGCAGATGAGGTCAGCGATTAAGGAGCTTGGAGTCACCTCTGACGAGATAGTTGATGTACTAAGGGTAGTACTATTAACTTCAGGCATGCCGTCTTTCACAAAAGGCATGAGGATTCTAGAAGAGATAGAAAAATAAATAAAAAATATTTTACTATTTTTATGTACAGGATAGGTTTTCACGTATCTGTCGCCCAAGGATTTTTGAAGATCTTTGACAATTCAAAAGCGCTTGGTGCAAACTGCTGCCAGATATTTACACATTCGCCACGAAGTTGGACCTTTAACTTAGTATCTGAAGATGTTGGAAAGCTATTCAGAGATATTTACCGCAAAAATGATATTGCACCAGTAGTAGTCCATGACTCATACCTGCCAAATCTTGCTTCTAAAGATTTGACTATGCGGGAGAAATCAATTGACTCAATAAAAAAAGAATTCATCTCTTGCAACAGATTGGGCCTAGAGTATTTGAATATCCATCCAGGTGCCCATAAAGAGCAGAGCAAAGATAGAGGACTAAAACAGGTCTGTGAATCCCTTGACTCAATAGAAGAATATATTGGGAAAGTCACACTACTTTTTGAAAACACTTCAGGGAGTGGTTCAGTCTTAGGTTCAACATTTGAAGATCTAAAATTCTTACTTGAAAACACAAACTTTAACTGCGGCGTGACGCTTGACACTTGCCATCTTTTCACTTCTGGGTATGACATATCAAGTAAAGATGCGCTTGAAAATACTCTATCTAGTTTTGACAAGATAGTTGGCCTAGAAAATTTAAAACTTATACATCTAAATGACTCACAAGGTGAACTCAATTCAAAAAAGGATCGCCACGAACATATCGGTTTAGGAAAGATAGGGCATTCTGGCTTTAAGGCCATAGTGAATCATGACTATCTAAAAAATATTCCAATGATAATGGAAACTCCCGTAAATGAAAAGAGGGGAGATAAAGAAAATATTAATTTTTTGAAGGAAATGATAGAGATTTAAGGTTTCTCTGAGACTGAAGATTCTTGCCCCTGTTCTGCTTCTCCCATACATCTAGAGGAACTGCATACTGTTTTTCAATTCTTTCCCTGTGGAGACTATTGTAAGTACAGAATGGAATAACTTTTCCACCTGGCACTGCATAATGTATGGCACATCTTTTTACCCGCTCAACGTCAAAATTGTATGGGTCCTGAAAGTGCATGCATCCGATTAGTAATGTGTGGTAACTAAATTCCGCAAGGGTGTCGACATCCCCTTCCTTTAACACGCCCAATAGTAGTTTCTTAATATCTAAGTTCTTTGGCTTCCTCTTTAAATCAATTAAATGGGGTAATTCTTTTGTTATCTTTGCAATGGCAATTGTCTTAGTTATCTTCCCGCCATCTTCTACCTTTTCTGTCAAATCATTCAATAATCCAAAGAATCCATCAACATCGATGAAGTGGGTAATTGGTGTTATTCCCCCATCATCATCAATAAATACATAGGTCGCCACGCCACAATGCTCATGGCATGTAAACTTTACCTGAGGAGTTTTTCTCCATGCTTCAATGAAATTTGAAAATGCATTCACACTGGGCGCAGAGTAGAAATCTTCAGCAAGGATTTCTCCATTTGTCTGCTCCTCAACAAGCTTAACGAAATCAGGTATTGTAATTCTCATCTTCTCAAGATCTTCTGTGTCAATTCTGCCCGAAAATGAAACAGGCTGGAAGTTAATACCCCTGATAATATCGATATTTTTAATACCAAATTGGATTAAATCACTTACTTGGTCATCATTTATCCCCTTTACAAGTGTAGGCACCAAAACAACACTTGTCAAACTGGCTTTTCTGAAATTATCCATTGCTTGAAGTTTAATTGGGAGTGCATTGAATCCTCTAGCGGCGATATATGGTTTTTCTGTTACACCGTCAAATTGCAAATACACTGTATTAAGTCCTTTCTGTCTAAGTTCTTTGCAAAAATCGAGGTCCTTTGCAAGACGGATCCCGTTAGTTGCGATCTGTGCAAGGGTAAACCCTAATTTTTTAGCTTCTTGAACAATTTCTGGGAGGTCATCTCTAATTGTTGGCTCCCCTCCTGCAAATTGGACTACCATGCATGGAACTGGCTTTTCATCCCTTACCAATTTCATCATTTTAATTAGCTCTTCTTTGGATGGTTCAAGAACATAGCCTGCTGTCTGAGCATTTGCAAAACATATAGGACATCTCATGTTGCATCTGTTTGTGACATCTATATTGCAAAGCACTGTTGGGGTAAAGTGTTCTGGACAAAGGCCACAGTCGTTTGGACATCCTTTCCTGACTTCTGTGTTTGGATTATCTAGTTTAGACCCATCAACGTGGTATTTTTTAACTTTTTTGAACATTTCATAATCTGACCAATAAATATCTTGAAAACTGCCATGCTCGGCACAAGTCTTTTTTATAAGAACCTTGCCCTTTTCCTCAACTATGTCTGCATCGATGACACTGAAACATACAGGACATATTGATTTAGTTTTATCTACTAATTGTGACATATAAACCACCGGTAAATATAATAGGGTATCCTAAAATTATATTTAAAAGCTTTTGTGTGATATTTTTTATATCAATTATTGTATTTTCGTATAATTAAAATAAATAAATTATAATGATTTATTTAATATTTTAACATTTTTCTTGCCGGCCTCAAATGCATTGAGATTCAAATCAAGCATTTTTGGTATACTATCCTTGATTGATTCGATCATGGCATCGTGTGAGATGAGACTACACATCTCATTGAATGCCCCGAGCATCACGATGTTTGCGACAATTTTTGTCCCTAGCTCTGATGCGATCCTAGTTGCATTTACTTCTGCAAGTTTGAAGTTGCCTTCTATCTTATTGTCAGGTATTAGCTCTGGATCATAAATAATAATGCCCTCTCTTTTTGTCCTTGATGCATACTTAAAGAATGCTTCTTGGCTCATTATTATCGAAACTGAGGCAGATTCTACTTTTGGGTAATCAATCTCCTCATTTGAGACAACTACCTCTGAACGTGTCGAGCCCCCTCTTGCCTCCGGCCCATAAGACTGTGTCTGGACTGCATTGAAACCGTCAAATACGGCGGCCTTGCCGACGATAACACCGGAGAGTATTATCCCTTGGCCGCCAAATCCGCTTATTCTTATACCTGCCTTCATATTAATTCACCGCAAAATTTTTTATACTTGGTGTTAAAGTCTTCTTTATCAATATCAACAAGCTCTCCTATCACCATCTTATCGGTAGTTTTTCCCTCTGCCAACATTTTTTCGTAAAGTT
>CAZUMN010000052.1:0-7073 GCA_964621955.1 uncultured Thermococci archaeon | reverse complement strand
GCTTTCCAGGCCCGCGCCGTACCAAGCTCAGCAACCCCGGCTATGAAGCAAATATAATATTATATCCATATTTCTTCTTTATATTCACCCTTTCAAAGCTTTTTTCTAATCTCTCTTTTATAATATTTACGCCTTTTCGTATTACAAGTTGTAGATTTCCACCTTCATATAAATGTTTTGGTGCTTCGTCTATCATAAGCCCGACTAAGTCCATCCCCGATGATACCGGTGGATTTGTCAATATAATATTAAACTTATCAAGGTCTTCATAAAGGTTTCCTTGACTTACCGATGCGTTTTTTATATTATTGAGCTTTATATTCCTTTTTGTGAGATAGACGGCCCTTTTATTTATGTCCCTCATATGAACTTCTGAAACATAAGAGGATGCTACAATCCCTATTACGCCATATCCACATCCCATATCTAGTACTTTGTGACTTTTATCCAAGTCCATTAGTTCGCATAATGCCATAGTACCTTTATCTACTTTCTTTGAAGAAAATACGCCTGGTGCTATGTCAAATTGATACATTTTTCCCAGTATCATCTCTGAAATCCTTGCTATTTTCAATGGTGCTGTGACATCTTCAGAGTAATAGTGCGACATTAATTCCACGTCCTTGGATATGTTCCTGTTTCCATGAGCACTGTTAACGGTTTTGCAACAATGTCTTTGTCTTTTTTTAATATCTCTTCTGAGTTCATTTCAGCTTCTGAAACTGCAACAGCTTCATTTTTAAGTGTCATTATAGCGACTGTATCTCCTTTTGAGATACCTTTTTGGAGTTTAGATACTCCCGGAGCAGTGAGCATTGAACCCTGACATAGTGCTTCCACTGCAGTATCCTTAATCCATATCTTCTTTAATGGCCCAAGTACAATTTCATAAGGCACTATACATTTCTTCAGGATGTCCTCGTTGTTTTCTTCTATGGAAAAAACTTTTGCATCAAGAAGATCTTGGAGTCTTATTGTAGATTCCTCCTCAAATACTCCAGTTTTAGTTCTTCTAAGTTCTTCCATGCTTGCGCCACAGCCCAATGAAAGCCCCATATCATAACAAAGCTTTCTTATGTAAGTTCCAGCGTCACAACCAACTCTCATAAGCACGTCTTTGTTTTCTATTTCAATTGGTGTTAGATAATGAATTTTCCTAGTTCTAACTCTTCTCTTAACAGCACTTTTAACAGGTGGTTTCTGATATAGAACTCCCTCGTATTCTTTTAGTACCCTCATAAGGTCATTCTTTGGAACATCCTTTTGAAGATGAAGTGTGCAAACATATTCCTTATTAGATGCCATTAAAAGTTTTACTAGTTTTGTTGCCTTCCCAAGTGTCACAGGTAGTACTCCTGAAACGTTAGGATCAAGTGTTCCTGAATGGCCAGCTTTGGATATGCCAAGAATTTTCTTTACCCAAGAAGTAACCTCATGAGATGTGGGCCCTCTAGGTTTATCTATATTGACAATTCCTTTTTGCAAAAGTTCATTTAAATTTCGGTCTTCTGGTTTTTTCCCATACCTAGAACTTGTCTTGTCCTTTGATTTGTATAATATGTCTACATCAGACCCGTTCAACTGTACCCCTCAACCTTGGCCTTTTGTATGGCCTCCTTAAGGGTATCATCAGATGCACCTTTTTCAACATTAATTTTTACGTCCCAAGGCTCAAGATGTTTTATATTGCATCTTCTCCTCTTAACACCTGTTAACTCCTTTGGTCCGGAAACAACAACAAAATTTTTGTTTACGATTTCAACAATAACGCAGTTTTTATCTGCTTCTCTTCCTAAAAGTTTTGTACAAACTCTTCCTATTTCCATTGCCATTACGTCACCTCCAATTTATACCCGGTCGCCCTTTGGTACCGGTGATATGTTATTTATGGCTGCAATTACAATCTGGCTTACTCCTTCAGCATTCAATCTGAGCGAGTTAATCGCAAGATCATATGAAGCCAGATTAGATATATCTACATTATAAATCTTTTGATATCTATTTATTTCACTTTTTTCTCTTTTTTCTGTATCTATAAAGACCACATCATAAGCGAGATTCTCTCTACGAGATATTCGTCTTACCCTCTCCTCAAAAGGGGCGGTAATCCATACACTCAAATCAGGAACAATCATAAATCTTGCCATTCTCCCTTCTAGTATTATATTATCCCTATTTCCTAATTCTTTCTGTCTTCGGTCTACTTCAATGTCAATTGAGTGATCTTTCTCAGCTAATCTAGAAAAATTCTCCAGAGACATTCCTCTTTCTTTGGCAAGATTTCTAAAAATATCTCCGGTGTAGATGTGCGTATATCGAAGTTCCTTTGAAACGATTTTAGCAACAGTTGTTTTCCCACTGCCTGGTGGTCCTCCGATAGTCACACGCATTAGATTTGTCCTCTTACGTCCTTTTTAATTAGGTCGCTTGTGCATGCGGGGCAGAGAACTCCTCCAAATTTTCTTTCAGGTCTCTTTTTAGTTTTTGGTAATCTTCTCATTTCGTAAGATCTCAAACCTCGTGGCACACCACCAAGAATAGCTCCACACTCACCACAATGAGGTGTTCCAGTTCTCTTTTCTCTGTAATGTGTTACTACTTTTCCAGAGGGTGTTCTCACTTTTTTTCTTTTTAAAGATCTTGATCTATACATCGGTCTCGGCATAATTTCTCACCTCTAAGCCATTCCCATTATTTTTCTAAGTATATTTGATACTACTGAACTTGAAAATATATACCATCCAAGCCAGCCTAGCCAATCACCAGTCTGTAATTCAGTGGGGCTCCCCCTGTGAAACAGTTGAACAAGAAATGTGTCAAAAGGTAGTTTTACAACTACTGGATCAATAACATTTGCAGCAGGAGATAGTCTAAGCCATGAAAAGAAGATAAATATCGGTATCATGGTTATGTAAAGTGGTTTAAACGACATTGACATTAGTTTACTTTGCATTTCGTCAATTCTACCTTTCTTTTTTTGGAGTTTTTTTATTCTATTTTTATCATTTGACTTTTGTGCTTTAAGCATTTCTTTCTGGAATGCGGTAGTTTCTTCTCTCATAGCTTTGAGTTCCTTTTGATCTACAAGAAGGTACTGAACTAATGTCAAGGTGGTTCCTATTACTATGGCTACAACTACTATGGCGTACATTGAACCATAGTCAAATAGCCATCCAAATGCTATGTCCAACGCCCTATATATAGGATTTAATATGGCATCAACTATACTCATTATTTTCACCTAACCTAAAAATTGCCTTAATCCAGGCATCATTTCACCCATTTGTTCCTTTGCTAGTTCCTCGTACATTCTATACACTATACCGACTGTTAGGAGAATTCCTGTACCAGTTCCAAGAGCTCCAGTAAAATCAGCAAATGCAGCTAGAAGCCCTACAAATATTCCCCCCATTAAAGTAATTGGAGGAATATACCGGTCAAGAACTTTTTCTAATATCCTAATGTCTCTTCTAAATCCAGGTATTTGCATTCCTGAGCCCTGAAGTTTTTTAGCGACTTCTTTTGGCCCCATACCAGTTAGATCTATCCAAAGGACTGCAAACATGGCACAAAGTGAGATAAATATTGCCAAGTAGATTATTGCTCTTAAAGGTTCATTAATTAAGATTTCAATGCTTTGAGGAGGAGTCAGATAATAAATTAGTCCACTCTTTGGCCCCCCATATTCATTAAATGTTCCAAGCCAATTAATTCCTCTGCTAGTTAAAATTCTAGCAAATAGCTGAACATTTGCAAATAATGCCGCTGCGAGAATGACAGGGATGTTAGAAGCGTATAAGAACTTTATTGGGTATCTTCCCCTTGCTCCTCGGAACTTACCATATGATAAAGGTATTTCTAATCTCATGCCCTCGGCATACACTACAATTGCGAATACAATTAGTGTGAAGAACACTTGGGTTATATCAGGGAGAAGACCTCCTCTAATCCAAACAGGCTGCCCATCTATAAATGATTTTACAAATGAAGGTATGGCCCCAATAAACTCATCAGGATTTATAGGTGACTTGGCAAAACTGAATGCTTCCCATAATATTCTCTGAGAAACATTTGCTGCTATGAATAAAGAAATACCAGAACCAAATCCCCACTTTGTGACAACTTCGTCCATTAATAATACTAAAAGTCCACCTATCGCAAGTTGTACTACCATAAATCCTATCAAAAATGAACTCTCAGGTCTACCAAATGCGCCACCTAGTATCCATATTGCAGCTTCAAAAAAACACAGGAAAATTGCTAGAATCTTTTGGGTACCCTGGAAAGTTGCTTTTCCTTTAGGGGATGAAAGGTCAAATTTTATAATTTCTGACCCTGCTAATAATTGCATTATAATTCCTGCGGTAACAACTGGCCCTATACCTAGAGTTAGAATTGAGCCGTTTTCTCCTGCCATAATGGCCCTAAGACCTGCAAAATAATCAATCTGGCTACCAGTTATCCCATAGACAGGTACCTCAGCAAGTATGAAATAGATGAATAACATCAATCCACTCCAGATGATCCTCTTCTTTAGATTAATACGTTTTTTAGGTAATGTAACCTCAGGTAAGAACCTAAATATACTTTGCTGAAATCCTTCAATGGCCGCCATTAATTGTCACCTGTAATTACAGCTTCCCCTCCGGCAGATAAGATTTTTTCCTCCGCCTTTTTAGAGAATTCGTTTGCTGTTATAACATAAACTCCTTTTACGTTTCCTTTTCCACATACTTTTTTAACGCCTAGTTTTGAAACATCAACATATATTTTTCCATCCTTCTTTTCGGCAATGTTCCTATCAATTAAAGAGTTGAGCTTTTCTTCGATAGCTCCAACGTTTATGAATGATGGATCTTTTCTTAAATAAGAATCTCTAGAAAATCCGTAAGCTCCGATGTGGCCGGGCATTGTAATTATTGTTCTTGTCCATTTTGTTTTCTTTTTCTTACCGCTCCCAGCAAGCCCTCTTCCACCTCTATGACCTGAGCCTCTCCTTTTCTTTGAGCAGCCACCGCCACATGTTCTAAAACCTCTCATTTTTGTACTCTTCTTTTTTACTCTGATCATCTTAAAACACCTAAATCATTTTTTGGATAAGGCCGTTGATTTCGATATCTCTTGGGCCTAAAGTTCCACCTAAGGTATATGGTTTCTTTGTTGCTTCATATCCTCTATGAGGAGGGTGGAGTCTAAATACCTTCTTCAAATCAAGGTCAGAAAGCTCATTCTTAAACTCTAAGAAATCTTTACAAAAAGTTTCTAAGTCTTTTCCTGTCTTTTCCTTAACATACTCCTCAGTTATTCTAACATCCCCTTCTAACCTTCCCCATTTTACTATGAGTTTGGATAGAGTTGTAGCGTCTATAGGTCCGTATGTGACGTAATCTTTTACTTTTTGTAACATTCCTAAAAAAGACTCTCTATCGTCTATTACAACGCAGTGATTTGACTTAGTTAAATTAAGCATTTTTAGGGTATCTTTTATATCGTTTCTTACATCGACCCTTCCTCTTACTCGTATAACAGCTAATCTGTTCATAATCTCACCTAATTAGTATTTCCTGTGACAATACCTATGACCTTAATGTCTCTCTCTTGTGCACTCATTGTGTTTGTTTGGTAGAGCGCATCCATTACTGCGTTCGCAAAGTTAACTGTTGTCTGTGTTTGACCATCAGTTTTTGACCATACATCTTTTATTCCTGCAAGGGATAGGATTTTCTTACCGACCCCGCCTACTGCAAGGCCCAAACCGTTTGGAGCAGGTATTAAAGTTACAGTGACACTACTTGCCTTACCAGTTACTCTAAATGGAACTGTGTGAGCTGTACCACATTTGCATTCCCAACTGCCACATCCTCTCTTCACTTGGATAACATTAAGTTTGGCATTATTGATTGCTTTTCTGATTGCAGGCCCGACTTCTTTTGCTTTGGCCTTACCAATTCCAACATAACCATTTCTATTACCTATAACAACCATTACTGAAAATCTGACTTTTCTTCCGGAGTCAGTCATTCTCTGAACCATATTAATGTTAAGGACTTCCTGATTATTCTGATCAGTAACTTCTGGTAATAATACATCTACTATCTCAGGCTCCATTATTCTAAGGCCCTTATTTAAGATCTGTGAAATATCGGTAATTTCTCCGTTTGCTACCATTCTGCCAAGTTTTGTCTTGGGAGTCCATCTATTTCCCATAGATTTTCTTTCTTCCTCAAGTCTCTTCTTTTCAGCAATAGATAGTTTCTTTATAACTTCTTCTTCAGAGGTTGTATCTTTAATAACGACATCTTCAGCAATTTCATCTTCCAGGGGAGTTTCTTCCAATGCGTCTTCTTCGGGGATGTCTTCAACTATTTCACTTGGTTCTTCAATTATCTCTTTGGCCTCAAGGGTCTCTAATGGCTCTTCCTTTACTTCCTCAACAGGTTCTTCGATGATTTCTTTTTTCTTTCTTGGCATTACATACACCTCATAGTTTGTCTATTTTAGTTTTAATCTCTTCAAACATCCCTGGTATTTTTGAAGGATCAGTCTTATTCTTTAAATAATTAGAAAATATTTTCTCTTTTAAAGATCCGTCAAGACCTTCATAATATGAGGAGATGTCCTCTCCCTTTAATCTGTTTTCTGGAGGGAATATACTTTCATCTACATTAACGTTACATCCTGCGTCAACGAATCCTTTCAAAGCTGCGTAGTTTCTTCCACCTTTTATGGACCTTTGAAGGCCTATATCAAGTATGAATTCATCTGCGATCTTTTTAGCCCTTTTACCACAAAGGTATCCTGTAAGATATGCTGCTGGTGTGTTACCACAGTGGAAGTTCCATCCCATATCTCTTAATTCCTTTGAAAAAGCTGTTATAAGCGTCTTATCGCCTTCAAATGTAGAACTTACAATTTGGATTAATATATTATTTAGTGATTTTCTTATTACGACCCTATTTTTTCCAGATTTGACTAAAGCAAGCCTTCTCCTGTAGTTAGTCTTACCATCTCTTCTTCTCTTAAAAGGTACTCTTGATCTTGGTCCAGTTGCCATTGCTTCACCTCTTCCTCTT
>CAZUMN010000051.1:0-7452 GCA_964621955.1 uncultured Thermococci archaeon | reverse complement strand
GCGCGGGATTGCTAATCCCGTTCTCCTTGTGAGATCTAGGGTTCAAATCCCTACCTCGGCGCTTTTAAAAAAATTTAATAATACTATCAACTAATGCTCTGGACCATCTTAATCTTTTGTGATGACATTATCCAGAACTTTTGAGTTAGGTATCAACAAGTATTTCCCATCATCTCTCTTTATTTTCGTGTATACCAAGGAAACTTCTTCTACGACCCCTTCCAAGTCATCAATTTTTATCCTATCCCCCACATTTATCTGCCTGTAAAAAACTATGAAAACGCCTGAAAAAAAGTTTGGAACAATACCTTTTAATCCAATTATGGTTATTATAGACCACAAAACCATTATTATTGTAATTGTTATTACCAATATTCCCGTACTTACTTTAAGTTGCGTCAACGCCATTGTGCCTACTAATATGTAGATAAAATACCTTATGCCTTTTCCAAAAAACCAGTATTTCGGGATGTTTGTATCTTCGAATACCTTTTCTACAAATATGGCAATCTTGTCTGCTACTACCAGTCCAATTATAACTACAAAAAAAGCTATCAGGATGTTGGGAACATAATTAATGAATAGCCCCATTGAGTTGCTTAAACCAGGTAAATTAAGTACTTCAAAAGCTAAAAATATGGAGATTACGTATACAATCCAACTAATAAATACTTCAATACTCTTTAAAATTTTAAATCCTATTCTCCCAGTGATCTTTTCAGCTTCTGTTTTTTTAAGAGCTTTCTCAATTCCTATTTTTTTCATTAAAGTCTGGGTCAACCTGCCGAGACCTTTACCAATAAAAAATCCTGCGACAAGAATTACAATCGCAAAGAATATCCTAGGCAAGATTTGTGAAAAAGCAGAGATTAATGAATCAAAAAATAATCTAATTTCAAGGA
This sequence comes from uncultured Thermococci archaeon, assembly GCA_964621955.1. Taxonomy (GTDB): domain Archaea; phylum Methanobacteriota_B; class Thermococci; order Methanofastidiosales; family Methanofastidiosaceae; genus Methanofastidiosum. Next base: position 6,550 of record CAZUMN010000051.1, on the reverse strand, counting down.
ATATTATATCCAGATCCATTTTAATCTACCTTAACCTCATCGGGGTCAACTTCCCAAACAAGCTCCCCATTTTTGAAGATACGGATCATATTGTCAGACTCCGCAAGAACTATCGCAACGGCATCTGTAACTTTTGTCATCCATGCGGCGGATAGATGTCTTGCTCCAAGACCCTTTGGTAGGGAGATTCCATCCTTTCCAGCCTCTAGATACCTCGAAGCTGCGAGCAGTTTTCCATCACCAGAAATAATAAATGCCCCATCAAGCCTTGAAAATTCTTTTATCATATTCTGGACACCTGCATCATTAATGGTCACATAACTCCTTTCAAATGGATTGTAAGTTATCTGAGAAGACTTCTGCATGACATTTCCACAGTCACCGATAATAAAGGAAGTTCCTATTGGTTTGCCTTCTTTTCCTTTTCTACCCAATTGTACTGCTATTGAAAGAACAGAATAGATAACTTCTGTTTTAACATTTTTTAGAGAGAAAAACAATTCATAAATACCCTTGGCATTTATCTGATTTGTTTTTCGTGTTATAATAAAATTGTAATAATCGCTATCAATCTTCCCGATATAGACAATCTTATCCTCATTTTTTAGTAAATCCTGCATGAGGGCGGCAGAAATGGCAAATTCGAGTCTTGTCGTAATCTTTTTCAATATACCTGGTACAAAGATAATGTTGTCAAATTTTTTCTTTATTTTTTCATTTGAAGATACCCCAAATAGGTTTATCTCTTTAGAAGAAATAAATCCCTGTAGCTTCTCCATATCTTTTATTGAGTCAACTTCAACTAGAACAGCATCTGCACCTATGTCCTCGAAGAGTGTTGTTCCTGCCCGTATAAATGGATCGATTTCCATATTTTTACCCCATGAAGCTTTTTTCTATTACTTCTCCCTCTGGTTTTGTTTCAGAGAATATCTGGCCCTGAAATTTGTAAATCTTTGTGCGCTTATCCGTCCAGCAATCTAACGGGAGCCCAGCCTTTTGACAAGTGTGGCATAGAAAATCTTCGCTATCCCACTTCTCTTCAACTGGTACCTGCGGGAGAAGTAAACCTTTTCTAAATCCTAATTCAACGATAAGTCCATCCCTGCCAACTTCAATTTTTGATGGATATTGATTTGTATTGTCCACATTAACTAGCTCTGGTGGTGTTAGAACTGTAACCTCAACTACTAAGTTCTTAATTTCATCAGGCCTGACCTTTTGAAATCTGGGATCTCTAGTAGCTGAAGACACTGATGCGTCAAGGATTGCGTCTATCAAAGGGAGCACAGGTTCTGGATATCCGATGCATCCCCTAAGACTATATCTAGGATAAGTATGAAGTGTCACAAAGACACCGCAATTTACTTTAAACGATTCCGGGATATCTTGTATTTCTATATTTTTTCTTGTGTTGATGTAGGACTCAATATTCTTCCTTGCGAATAATACAAGTTTTTTCCCTTCCTCTAAATTATACATTAAAGATAATTATTTAAGTCAATATAAATAGTTTTTGCATATGGTGATTTTATCGAAGCTGTAATACTTGCCGCAGGCAAAGGGGTGAGACTTTCTCCACTCACAGATGAAATACCAAAACCGATGCTACCGTTAGGTGATACTACAATACTTGGAAATATACTTAAGATATTCAAATCATCAGGGATAAAGAAGATCTCAATTATAGTTGGACACAAATCTGAAATTATTGAGGATTATATCAAAAGTATTAATTATAACCTCGATATTAATTTTATCGAACAAAAAGAGCGTCTTGGAACTGGGCATGCACTTATGATAGCTTCACAATATGTAAATTCTGACTTCATATGCGCCTATGGCGATCTTCTATTCAAAGAGGATTTTATCGTTTCTCTTCTATCAAAATTCAGAGCTTCTGATTCGATTGCCACTATGGCTCTAACAAAGAGCGAAACACCGGAATTTTTTGGAAGTGTACTCATAGATGAAGATGAAGTAGTAGGTATTTTTGAGAAGTCAGATAATCCGCCTTCTAATTTAATAAACACAGGGATATACTGTTTCAGAAAAGAAGCCTTTTCTTATATAAACAAAACTAAACTTTCGCCAAGAGGAGAATATGAACTCACAGATTCTTTAAAGATGATGATTGATGAGGGCAATAAAGTCAGATGGATTCCATTGGGGGGAAAATGGCTGGACATTGGGAGGCCTTGGGACCTAATAGATGCAAATATGTTCTTTTTAGAAAGCTTGAAACATTATATATCAAACGATTCAGAAATTTCAGCTAGTTCAAAAATAGGATATCCAACCCATATAGACTCTGACTCCATTATTGATTCTTCTGAGATTATTTCGCCGTGTCTAATATCAAACAATGTAAATATTGGAAATAATTCTAAGATAAAATCATCCGTTATAAGGAAAAACGTGAAGATTGGTAAAAACTGTACTGTTGAAAATTCTGTTATAATGGAAGGAGTGAAAATCGGAGATAACTCTGTTGTCTCATTTTCCATAATAGGAGATAATTCAGACATCGGCCGCAATGTAATTTTTGAAAGTAAATCTAAAGAGAACATAAAATTTGAAATCAAAGGAGAACTTGTCGATTCAAATAGAACAAAACTTGGGGCGATAGTGGGAAAAAATGTAAGAATCAATGATAATGCAATAATAAAGCCAGGCCAAAAAATTGATTCGGGAGTTACAATTTTAAAAAAATAAAGAATATTATTTATTCTAGCTCCAAAAGATGATTGCAATATGTGCATTTGTAAATCTTTTTTCGATCCTCCATTATATGTGTCGGAACAACTTTTGATCCGCAAAGCGGGCATTTAGGGATATTCTCTGGCCCCTCAGTTGTCCTCATTATACGTTTAACTCCAGTGATTCTTTTGATTTTTTCTCTTTGTGCATGAGTCAATAATCCAATGATTATTCCTATAATCCCAAAAGCTCCCAGAATGTATGCAACAGGCCTATACTCGTCATGCCAGAATGTTTCTTGTTTTGTTACAGTTTGAAGTTCTTGATATGGAATCCTCTCTTCATATGTTTCAGTTACGTTTTCAATTACTGTTTCGAGATATTCTTGCCTAGTGACAAAGGATTCCTGTTTTATTACTGTATATGTTATTGTTTTTGCGTATGCAAAAAGTCTGTTTGAAAGAATTATCCTGTACTGCTGGATGCCAGAGTTAGCTGGAACGGTCCAGGCACCATTTAATTCAATAGTTTTTGGTGGAGACTTATAGTATGCATCGTAGACATTTCCACCTAACCAAAGCTCATAATTTTGACTATCTATAATTTTAAACTCAAATTCACGTTCAATATCCCTCTTAGTAGCATCGGTAGTTATAATGTATTTTATACGATCATTTGGCTTCATTAAAGGATCCCCTAATGTTATATACTCATTTGTCTCGAAATTTTTTACAGCATCTGCGATAGTTGAATTTGTATATGCTATTACATCTCTAGTCCTCTTGACAAGTTTTTCCTGAGGGACTGTTCTTTCTCTAATTTCTATTCTCTCCATTGTTACATATTCTTGTGTTGTAACAGTTCTTTGGAAGGGTATAGTTGTGTAATAAAATAATCCCCCGGCAACAATTAGAAGAATAATGCCCAAAACAATAAAATCATTTCTTCCTGCCATAGTTATCACCATTGAAATTATTATATATTATATATAATACCTATTTATATTTATCGGAAACAATTAAAAATTCTGCTAAATATTGAAGAAAATAAAGCTATTACGCGTGTTTTATGGGATAACGTGCGCCACACGCTTCACACTGCAGAAAAGTAATCCTATCTTCTCTAATAATTCTAGTATCTGGCCTGTTGCATTCAGTGCATATTACAGACTCTTTGGCATATTTCTCGATCTTTTCACTTATAACTGAAGATGAAAATTTTCCCTGGAATATCGCTTCCTGACCACTCATATTTCCTGCCGTAGCAAGTTCCCTTAGAATATATTTTAAGAATGGGTCAACATCCCTGTTTAGAATTGATGCGATTTCTCTAAAATTCTTGACTATAGTCCTGTTACCCATTATAAATGAGTCGGCCCTGGGGATTTCGAATCTGTTTGTCTCAGAGACGTTTATAGGCAATAGCTCTTCTGCCCGCTTTAGAAGGGATTCGTAGTCTGTTTTTTCATCTCCCATATTGCCCAAGTGAATTTTGTGATTTATAAAGTTACCGAAAGTTTTAAATCGGAAATCAGATTTCCTATTATTACCAGCCGGGTAGGGTAGTGGTCAATCCTGCGGGGTTTTGGTCCCCGCGACAGCGGTTCGAATCCGTTCCCGGCTATCACTTTCTTTTTCAATATATTTATATAATACAAATCTCATTAATAGTAAGATAAAATGTCTAGAGAATTGTTTGTCTTAGTTGTAATCTTTGTTTTGGTATCCACTTCAGTTGGATGCAGCTCTTATGATAATAAAAACCAAACAGCAAAAGATGTATTGCAAGATTGGAGGGATCAGGACTTTGATCCGATAGAGGAAACAACAGTTCCAAATCCTCCCAAAGGCGAAACTCCCTCTGGATCCATAGCTTGCCCAATAAATATAACAGACTATCGGCAGAGAATTGACGGGAATAGAGTCTACATCGAAGGCAATGCCTACAATTATGGGGATTCGAGCTACAAAAATCCTAAAATAACCTGTTTGAAACTATACATTATCTTCTATAACAAAAATCTTGATGTCATAGGTGAAGAGTATTATTATTTTGATGTTGGGGAACTTAGCTATGGCGAAAAGTATCCCTTCGCTGCAAGCGCAAATATAAGATCGGGCACAGATAGATGGAAGGTCCTAGTAAGGTGTTGCAATAGATGAAAACTGATGTGGGGCAAACTCTTGCCATATCGTTTGGTTTCTGTAACGAGAATAAGAAACTGTTTGTCCCGACTATTTTATCGATGTATATAGTTTACTTTCTTTCAGTATTTTTGAACAATTATTTTTATCATGATATTGATAAAATGCTAAACACCCAATATCTCACGCTCGGAGAAAAATCGACTTTTTTCTCCGATATGCCATCATTTTTGCCGCCACAATTTTCTGAAGTTTTCCTTTTTCTTTTCAAAGGAGATCTATTGACGCCATTCACATCATTTTTAATGGGTATGATTTACATCGCCGGGGTGGCGATTCTATTCTTTTTAGTTGAATCAATGTATCGGGGTAAAAAAATCAATTATACTACTTTCTTTAGAGCTTTTCCAAAAATAGTCATTTCAAGCATATTGACTGTAATATTGATCGTAATTGGTATCATAGCCTATGTATTGCCCGGGATATTCTTGGTCTACCTTTTTTTCTACGTTGTCCCTGAGTCAACTTCAAGCAAAGATTCATTATTTACCAACATAAAGAAGGGGATTTCACTTGTCTTTAAAAATCCCGATTACACTTTGGGCCTCCTTGCTGTAATAACTGCCACAATTTTTTCGTTAAATTATATCTTGCTTCACCTAAATGACCTAGGAATTCTTGGGGAGAGGGGCATATTTCTAGACCTATTTTTTATTCTAATAAGGGGGATTGTATATACCTGGGCTTTGATATCTAATATGGTGGCATACCTTAGACTAGAGAGCTGACAATGTTCTCAACTTCCGTCTCAATCTCTTTTATTATGCTTTCATAGTTATCTGTCAAAGAGCCACCGCCTTGGGAAAAGTTTTCCCTTCCTCCGCCTCTGCCACCAAACCTTGCCAAAATTGAATTTAGAAGAGTTCGCATGTCATAATTAATATCCCCTGACCTGCCGCAGATGACAAATATCCCATCATCAATTAAGAATAGCACTAAAAAGGCCTTTGATTGTTCTAGTAATTCACCTGCCTTTTTAATTACTAATTTTCTATCAAGGCCTTTTAAGGTTTCAAAGTATAGTTTTGTTCCGGATATATCTTTAGGACAAATAGATTCAAAGCTCTTTTGAGAAAATTCGGCTACGTTCTGCCTATATCGCTCATTATCTTTTATTATATTCAAGATAGTTCTTTCAACATTTTCGGGTGCGGATTGAAGTATCTCCATTGATGCCAAAGCAATTTTTGCTAACTTTAATGATTCTTCCTTCGCTTTTTCAGCTATTTCAAACTCTAATCTATATGATTCTTCTCCCGTCTTGTTAACCTTAGTTAGAAGAAAGAAGTCAATTTCTTTAGTAGAGTCCACGTGATCTCCAGAGCAGGCTGCAAAATCATAATTTTCAACTTCAACAATCCTGACATCCTCAGTTTGTATCCTGTCAAGCTTTATCCGGATATCTGGAAATTTTGTAATCACGTCTTCCTTCTTTGAATTGTGGACAATAACTTTTCTATTTTCTGAAATAATCGTGTTTGTAAAATTTTCTGCTTCAAGAAGTTTATCCCAGCTAAGTTCTCCTTGATATTTTATAAAAAGCGCATTCTTTTCTTCCTTTATAGAAATCTTATCTAAAGAAACTTCTGGAATTACTTTTGAAAGTGATCGAAAAAATATATGCTCTCCTGTGTGTGCCCTTTTAT
>CAZUMN010000050.1:3786-8090 GCA_964621955.1 uncultured Thermococci archaeon | reverse complement strand
GCGTGAAATGGACAAAAATAACCACAAAATAATTTTCCAAATATTATAGATGCAATAGAAAAACTTAACATCCACAAAAGTAAAATAGATTCATTTTTGTTCTTAATAAAAAAGACAAATGCCACCATAGATATTACGAGTGTCAGAGCTTGAATTAATTCCCTAATCTTCATGTTCTTCGCAATCTTAGGGATAATATAAATATTTCCATAACTTTAATATATTAATATTATTATTTTAGTATATGGAGATTGGAGAACAGTTGATGAGAGTTGGATTAACTGAATATGAATCCAAAGTATTGTTATCTATTATTAAATATGGAGAGGCCTCTGCCAAAGAAATATCTTTACTTTCAGGAGTGCCCTATTCTAGGATCTATGGCACTATACATGACTTATTAAAAAAAGATTGGATAAAGAAAAAAGAAGGAAGGCCATCGTTATTTTGTGCAGGGGATGTGAATGATAGAATAAACGAATATATTAATGATAATAAGATAATGGCAGAAAGAATTAGAGTGAATTTAGAAAATCTGTCAGGGAACAGCATGTATGAACTAGTGCCTACAATTAATGTAGAAAGAACTTGGAAAAATTTCTATAAGAAAATTGAGGAGTTAAGCAACACCTCAAAGCAATTGACATGCGTTTTTGGATTTCATGACCCTAAAGCTTTCGACAAAATAGATTTAATTTTTAAGAATAAATATTATCCGAAAAATCTTTTTGTTAAAAGTGATATACTAACTAATAATTTTATAAATGAATTGAAAAACATGACCTCATCGTTTCAGATTAGAATACTCCCGTTTACTCCAAGAGTTCTATTGTTTCTATTTGATGGAAAGGATATAATTATTGTTCTTCGTTTATCTGGAAATTTTGATTCTGAGGAAGAAGAAATAAAATTTCTAGAAATTAGAAACTTTGAAATAGGTAAAATATTAGAAAAGATGATAGAAATAGCATTGGTAGAATCCTTGCCCTTTGAATAAAATAAATGATAATGTGAAAGTGAAATTATATCGAAGAAGAAAGAAATTAATAAATTCATAAATGCCAAATAGAAAAATTAGAAAATAGAAGATTCTTATTTGGTAGAGTTTCTATTTATAATATAGATAAGCAATAATATTTTTATACTCTTAAAAATATATTAATATGGTGTTCAAAATGAAAATTGAATATTTGGGCCATTCGGCTTTTAGAATAACGGGTTCAAAGACTATAATAATTGATCCATATCTAAATAAAAATCCGAGAGCTTGTTTGAAGGCTAGCGATATTAAGAAAGCGGATATTGTTTTAGTGACACACGGACACGGCGACCATCTTGGTGACTCATTAGAGATATGTAAAAATACAGGGGCTGTATTTGTAGCCATACACGAATTAATACTTTATGCTCAAGAAAATGGAATTACAAAGACTGAAGGAATGAATATTGGAGGCACCATAGAAATAGAGGGTATCACGATAACGGCCGTAAGGGCAGATCATTCTAGTTGTATTAACGTCACAGATAAAGGAGGATATTCTGGAGGCAATCCAATTGGTTTTGTAGTAAGAGATGGGAATAAAGCAATATATCATGCTGGAGATACTGGGCTCTTTAAAGATATGAAATTAATTGGTGAACTTTACAAACCTGATGTTGCCTTACTTCCAATTGGATCTAGATATACGATGGGCCCAAGAGAAGCTGCATATGCTGCCAAATATTTAAAATCAAAAATAATAGTTCCAATGCATTATAACACAACACCTCTAATAAGACAGAATCCCAGTGAATTAAAGATGTTTGTCAAAGAGTTTGAATTAGATGTAGAGGTGAACATATTAGATCCTGGGGACTGCTTTGAAATTTAAAGATGAATTATTTTCTCCTTATATTTTTTTAATTGGTTTTATTATATTTTGTATAATAGGACTCATGGGTAGATATTACTTTACTGAATATTATTCTATTGGTATTTCTCTTTATACCGTGGTATATATTTTCTTGATAAGTGTATTTTTTGTTATTGGTAGTAAATTTAATCTCAATATAAAAGAAAATATGTTTACAGGTGCAATAGTTTTTCTTGTATTATTGTTTAGTTTCAAGAGGTTTGGTTATTTTTCAATTATGTTAGCCATATTAGCTCTATTGATTCTTTTTATGATCAAGAAAAATATTTTTTCTAGGTACTACAAAGATATCTATATCGTAGGGATCTTTTTTTGTATCCTTAATATATTTATTACAGGAAAACTTCCACTTATCGCCCCAGAAGTGCGAGAAATATCTCTTACGCCCCTATTTGTTCTAGGGTACTCTTTTGTTTTAATATCAAATAACTTTGGTCTTTTAAAAGAGAAATACCCATTTAATCTTATCTTTCCAGTTATTTCCTTATTTTTATTTGCACTATATGGATTTAGAACATATATAATACTATTAATACTCTCAAGCATAGTAACTCTGTACCTAACGGGCAATAAACAGAAAACAGTGTATTTTGGATTAATTGGTCTAATATTAACAATAGCTCTTGGATATATCACAGTGTTATTACTCCCTCAAAACTGGAAACTTAACCCATTTGAATTATTGTGGTACCGATTTACATTTACATTTGATGTATTTGACAAGATATGCACAACGGTAAGATTTAATTTATTTGGGAACTATTCTTTATTAACAGAAACTACAACGGGATACATAATAAGTCAAAAAATATTAAATTATTCCCACAATATTACTTCGACCATATTTGGTCCACCGATCTTTGATGGGGGGCTTGTCGAAGTTTCTATATTTACCTTGCTTATCTCAATTTCTTTATTTAAATTATATAAAGGAACAAAAAATAATAGCCTATTAATTCCTTATTATGGGCTAATACTATCAATATTCTTAGTTTCAATAGAAATAAGCCCTTACCCTTTAATCCTACTTCTCATACCCTTGTCATTATATATTGCGGGAATAAATTCTTCCTAATGAACGATTATTAATTTATCTCCTTTTTGTAAAAGATCTTCTGTGTCTGGATTTCTTATTATCTTATTATCCCTCACAATTGCAAATACTTCATCACCTATTTCTTTGACAGGCTTTCCGTACAAATCTTCCTTTAAAGCAACCATACAGATATTCTCATCGTTAGAAAGGAATATTCTATCAATGAGTGTCAAAAAGTCAGGTATATTCACAGAATGGGCAAGTATTTTTCCCGTTACTACCTGTGGCGAAACAACTTGATTGACTCCAATTTTGTATAGTTTATCCATATTTTCTAGATTTGCAGCTGTTGATATTATCCGTATTTTATCATTCATTGACTTTGCTGTAATGGCAGTAAATACATTATCGGAATCTTCGTTTAAAGCAGTAATTATTATTTTGGCTTTTTCAATTCCTGCTTTTTTTAAAATATCTTCTTTTCTAGCATCGCCAAGTACGACATTATAATCTGTTGTTTCGGAGATAATTTTTGTTAATGTTTCATTTAATTCCACAATAACAAATTTAGATTTCATCTCTTTTAATTCAGAGACAATTACTTTCCCAATCCTTCCGTAACACATATAATTATATGATCTTCCATTTCTTCCATTCTTTCAATCCCCAATACCTCTACTATTTTCTGTTTAATTAAACGTTCTCCTATCTGGCCAACAAAAAAAGCTAGAATCAATATATTCACAACTATGAATAAAGAAGCGAATACCCTACCTAAAGTTGATGTTGGGTGTATATCTCCATATCCCACAGTTCCAAGAGTTACGATTGTAAAATAAACAGCATCGATCAAAGTTAGCTTTTCAATGTATGCAAAAGCATTAACTTCTAAGATAAAAAATCCAAAAATTATAATAAGGATTTTTCCTTCCCTACTTTTTAGATATTCCAAGAGACTTTTATTCTTAAAGTATCTAATCATTACTTTTTTGTTAACTTATTAGGATATAATATTATTGGTTTTTGTATGAGACTGCGACTTCTTTGATTTTAAGTTCAGAACTCAAAATCCTCATCATGGCATATGCTCAGAAGGGGTCGCTCATCATTATTATAATTATTTTCAATACATTTTTAAAGATTTATTTTTAATCTTGATTATGGGCGAACATGAAATTGAGGCTTTAGGTAAATCGAAAATAATAATAAAAAATGGGAAAGTAGTAAGTGTTGAAGAACCTATTATTGATTATTGCCCTCTTTTTGATAAATATAGAGGGATAAAAAAATTGACTAAAGAATCAATTAAAGAAAATATTGAATTTAGAATCCAAGATTTTGGTATGTGTACAGAG
>CAZUMN010000050.1:0-3686 GCA_964621955.1 uncultured Thermococci archaeon | reverse complement strand
ATAAATCAAGTTAAAGGATTAGAAATGGCCATATCAAAAGGTTACAAAAATATAGCCATTACAATATCAAATGCTAAAGATATACCGGAAATAAGAAAAATTGAAAAGATTAATTCATGTAATATTTTAATATTTGGGGTCCATACAACTGGGATCTCAAGAGATGACGCGGCTATATTTATGGAATATGGGGACATAATAACTGCATGTATGAGTGAAGAGCTAAAAGAGATAGGAGATAAAAAAAATATTTACAAAACTAAAACAAAAATACCAATATATGCGCCTAGTGAAAAAGGTAAAAATGCTATAGAATTAAGATTAAAGGAAATAGAAAAGAAAGATTAGAATTTATCTACTCAAGATAAGTTTTGTGTATTGCCCTAATAGCGTTGTGGCCATCTTCTTTAGAAACGACGAAAGAGATTGAAACTTCTGAAGACCCTTGTGAAATCATTAATATGTTAATCTTGTCTTTTGCGATAGCGGAAAATAATCCTGCCGCTGTACCTACTGCGCCTTTCATTCCCTTTCCTACTACACTTATTATATTTACTCCTTTAATGTGAGAAATATCTCTAACCAAGTCTTTTGTGGGGAATGTTTTTCTTAGAGCATATTCAGATTTTTCTGTGTCTTTCTCAGATATTACAAAAGAAATATTTGCTTCCGAAGACCCTTGCGAAATCATGTAAACGTTAATATTGTGATCGCCTAAAGCTTTGAAAACTTTTGCAGCTACTCCCGGAACTCCAATCATTCCAGCTCCGGAAACGTAAACAATTGCAGCGTTTTCAATTATGCTTATGGCCTTTACAGCTTTGTGATTTGCTTTTGTATCCTTTAGGATTAGAGTACCTGGAGAGTCTGACATGCTATTTTTTACCCTGACAGGGATATTTTTAGAAATTGCAGGTTCGATTGTTCTTGGATGAAGAACTTTGGCACCAAAATATGCCAGTTCCATTGCTTCAAGGTAGGACAGTTCTGGGATGGTATAGGCATTACTGCATATTTTTGGATTTGTGGTCATTATTCCATCTACATCAGTCATTATCCATATTTCATCTGCACTGACCCCCGCGCCAATTATTGAAGCTGTGTAATCAGAACCCCCCCTACCAAGTGTAGTGATATCCCCCTCTTTACTCTTGGCTATAAATCCAGTAACTACCGGAATCATGCCATCTTTTATCAATGGCATCAAATTATCAGATGTTTTTTTATAACTCTCATCAAAGAATACTGCTGCCTCTCCAAAGTTATTATCTGTGACAATCAAAGAAAATGCATCTACTTTATCAGATGGCACGCCATGTGCTTCGATTGTTTTTGACAATATCAAACTCGAAAGTCTTTCTCCAAAAGAGACTATTCTATCCTTTGAACGTAAAGAAAGTTCACCTAAGTAATGCACTCCTATCAAGCTTTTTTCAAGATCAATTAGAAGAGCATCAATTTTTTCCTTGGTAATTTTTACTAATTCTTCATTTTTTATATTTTTACAAGCATCAAAATGCTTATATCTAAGTTCATTTAGAATGGGGGCAATGTCTTCTCCCTTAAGAGATTTGTCAGCAGCCCCTAGAAGCATGTCTGTAACTCCAGACATTGCAGAAACGACAACTACAACTTCATTTCCTTTATTGTATGTATCTATAGCTATATTTGCAGTGTTAAGGAATCTTTCAGCGTTGCCGACAGATGTCCCACCATATTTCATTACAATTCTCATTAAAGACCCCCAAACATGTTATTTAGGCAAGAAATCTACTTAAAAGACTTTCTAAAAGAGAAATTTGCGTTCTCTTCCAGATACTTTTTTCAAATAATCAATAGATTCTTTATAAAAAGGAAATTTCTCTTCTTCTTTTTTAAATGGCCCTGTGTGTATTTTTCTCCTGCCCCTCTTATAAGTGAATCCAAATTTAATATGCAGCATTTCGTGGTACATTATGTATTCAACTACATACTTAGGAGTTTTTTTCTCATCCAAAAGACTTGAAACTACAATTTCATTTTTAGAGCGGTCATATCTCCCAAAAATCCTGTAGGCCCTTCTTTTGGACCACCTTAAGGCAGGTTTAGTTATTTCATTAGAAAAAAATTTAGTATTAATCGTGTAGAATATTTCATCAAGATCAAAAAAACTCCCATTTGGTTCATGTACCCCTTTCACACTATCAAAAGGTTCGTTGATTATTATGTTATGAATGTAATCATTATATGCCCTTTTATATCTAGGTGCTACCCGAATGCCTTTAATTTTTGATAAAAGAACATATGCAAGAGCTTCTTTTACTTCTTGGGGTGCATCTTTTAATTTATCCGATACCCTAACGTATAGAACACCTTTTTTTACCCTAGCAGTATTCTTTATACTTTTATATGGATAGTAGTCAGATACTACTTTATATCTAAATCCCAAGTTTAGAGATACATTAGAAATTATTTGATTTAATTTGGCGTCCATTGGACAGATTTCTGATGTTGACTTATAAAGATTTTTGGGAAAAGATTTATAATATGGCTACCTTGTTTGTTCGTGGTTAATTGTACTTCCCAATCATTCTTAACACAAATAAAGAAGTTTTAATCGTTGGTGCAGGCAATGTATCCCTCAGAAAAACAAAAAAACTTCTTGAATTTACGAATAATATTAAAGTTATTTCTTCAGAGTTTCATAAAGATTTTGATAATCTAAATATTAAAAAAATTAAAATGGAAATAAATGAAGAGAATTTTCCTACACTAATTAGCAAAGATATTAGCTTTGTTATACTATCATTAAATAATAAGGAACTAAACAGAAAACTATGCAACATTTGTAAAAAAAATAGAATAATGGTAAATGTAGTTGATGATAAAGAACTGTCGGATATAATCTTCCCAGCTGTTATAGAAAAGGAAAATCTACTAGTTGCAATATCCACCAAAGGAGAATGTCCATACTATTCCAAAAAACTTAAAGAAGAAATAGCGGAATTTATCGATAGAAAAGATAAAGAAGCAAAAATATTGATTAATGCTAGAAAGAAAGGGGATGCCCTTGATGACACTTATAAAAAAATTAAAAGAGGATTGTGAATGTTCCTACTAAATTTTATGATTACCTACCAAAACGCCCCAGTATATGTGAGGGAAAAATTTTCCTTTTCTAAAAAACATAGAAATGAACTCATGAGACAAATATGTTGTGAAACTGGTGTAAAAGGATGTGTAATACTAAATACCTGCAACAGAACAGAGATATATTGTGTAGCAGACAGGGGCGAATCTATAGAGGGCATTATCCTTCTTTTGAAGGATATAAGCCCTGATGTTGAGAATTATTTAGAGGTAACTAGTGGAAATGAAGCGATAAGGCATTTGTTTAGAGTTGCTTCAGGTTTAGAATCACTAATTATTGGCGAAAATCAGATTTTATCCCAAGTTAAAAATAATTATTTTGAATGTAAAAGCGAATGCTCAACGGATTCATTATTGGACATTATTTTTAATCAAGCAATAAGAGTTGGAAAACTTGTAAGAACAAATACTGATATTTCTAAAGGTGGAGTTTCAGTTGGAAGCGCAGCAGTCAAACTTGCCGAAAATATATTTGGTTCTTTAGTTGATAAAAAAATATTGATTGTTGGTGCAGGAGAAATGAGTTGTCTTATTGCTAAGTCACTCTCTTCAAAAGG
>CAZUMN010000049.1:0-8506 GCA_964621955.1 uncultured Thermococci archaeon | reverse complement strand
ATAAACATCCTTAAGAATTACAAGACGCCCTTTGTAATGGCCTTAAACAAAATTGACAGGATTAATGGATTCAACATAATTCCAAAATCTACTTTCGGTAACGTCATATCCAAGCAGAATGAAAATGTTAAATCACTACTCGACCAGAAGATATGGGATTTCCAAGCGAAGATGTATGAGCAGGGATTTGACTGTGATCTATACAATAAAATCTCAGATTATACTAAAAAGATTGCAATGGTTCCTATATCGGCTAAAACTGGTATGGGTGTATCTGATCTTCTTCTTCTTATTGCAGGTCTTTCTCAGAAATTTTTGAAAGATAAACTAGAGATTGATGAAAACGATCCTGGTAAGTGCACGATATTAGAGGTCAAAGAAGAAAAAGGTCTTGGCATGACACTTGACGTTATAGTATATGACGGAGTCGTTAAGAAAAAGGACAATATAGTTTTTGGTGGAAAAGACGGCATATATGTTACAACTGTTAGAGCTTTACTTAAGCCGAAGCCACTCGATGAGATACGAGACCCAAGGAAAAAGTTTGATTCAGTTGAATCTCAGTATGCTGCAGCTGGGATAAAGATTTCTGCACCGGACCTAGACAAAGCATTGGCTGGGGCCCCTCTTTATGTGGCCACAGATATAGAAAAAACTAAGAGTGAAATCTCAAAGGAAATCAAATCAATTAAGATTGAAAGTAATATCTCTGGCGTTGTAATAAAGACTGACACACTTGGAAGTCTTGAAGCAATAGTGATGGAACTAAGAGAACTAGGTATTGGCATAAGAAGAGCAGATATAGGTGATGTTACAAAACAGGACATAATTGAAGCCAAATCAGTTAAGTCTGATGATAAAGTCACGGCCGTTGTTTTTGCATTCAACTCCAAAGTCTTACCTGACGCAAGAGAAGTGGCGACTAAAGAAGAAATTAAGATATTTGAAAGTGACATTATCTATAAATTAATCGAAGATTACGAAGCCTGGAAAAAAGAAGAAGTTGAAAAGGAAAAGAAAAGAAAGTTTGAAGGGATTATAAGGCCTGGAAAAATAGAACTTATGCATCACCATGTTTTTAGAGTTACCAAACCAGCAATAGTTGGAATCAAAGTATTGCGTGGGAGAATAAAAACTGATGTGTCTCTACTAAAAGAAGATGGCAAAAACATTGGAACAGTCAAGACTCTAAAAGACAAGAATGATTTTCTAAAAGAAGCCTTACAGGGCAAAGAGATAGCATGTGCAATCGATGGCCCAACAGTTGGAAGGCAGATAAAGGAAGGGGACATACTCTATGTCAATATACCACTTCCAGATTACAAAAAATTAAAGTTTGAGATTTATAATGAATTAACAGAAGATGAAAAGGAAGTCCTTGAAGAGTTTATTGCCATAAAAAGGAAGGAGGACTCCCTTTGGGGCATATAATTTTATTACCAAAAGGTTTAAATATGATTTTAAGTTATAGAAATTTGTTAACTTCTTATTATTTAAGTAATTATTTTGAGGTGATTTAGTGGAAGATGTTAAAAAAGGTACTACTACAGTAGCTATTGTATGTAAGGATGCTGTAGTGTTAGCAACAGATAGAAGAGCTTCTATGGGTTATTTAGTAGCCCACAAGAATGTAAAAAAAGTATATCAGATTGACGATTACATTGGGGCAACAGTTGCCGGTAGTGTCGGGGATATCCAGAGTTTGATTGGATCCTTAAAGGCCGAAGTAAATCTTTACAAGATGAAAAACGGTACAAAGATGTCTACTAGGTCACTTGCCACGCTGACTTCACATATACTACATGGTCAGAGATACTACCCATTAATTGCATGGCTTGTAGTAGCAGGATTTGATGATAAACCAATAGCATACTCTATAGACCCTATCGGAGGGGTAAACGAAGATAAGGCTATTTCAACTGGCTCAGGTTCGCTTGTAGCATATGGTGTTCTAGAATCTCTATACAAGGATAACATGGGCTGGGAAGAAGGCGCATTTGTTGCCATAAAAGCCATTAAGGCCGCAATAGAGAGAGACCTTGCTACTGGGAATGGCATCACAATGGCCGTTATTGATAAAGACGGCTACAGAGAGCTTTCTGATGAAGAAATCATTGGATTATCGAATCAGAATTAATTCTCTATTTTTATTTTAATTATTATTTATCTATAATTCTTAAGAAATTAGGTGAGTTCTTGTCTTCAGAGGAGATACTTAAAGAAATTAAAAACGTTGTAACGGAAAATATACCTCCAGGCGCAGTCATTACAAATATTGACTTCGAAGGTCCAGAGGTCGTTATATACACCAGAAATCCCGGGATGCTAGTTGACGACGGTGAAATAGTAAAAGAGCTAGCGAAGAACTTGAGAAAAAGAATCATTGTAAAACCTGATTCTGCTGTTCTTACTACGGAAGAAGATGCCGTAAATAAAATTAAAAATATTGTTCCAGATGAGGCTGAAATAACTGATATCACTTTTGATCCATCGGCATCAGAAGTAATAATCGAGGCAAAAAAACCTGGCCTTGTCATAGGTAAATCAGGGCAGACCTTAAGAGACATAACAAGGGTCGTAAGATGGGCGCCTATAGTCAGAAGAAGCCCTCCTTTGCAGTCGGACACTATTAAGGCTGTCAGAGCCACACTTCAGAAAGAGGCCGATGAGAGAAAAGCGATCTTAAAGAAAATAGGCCATAGGATCTACAGATCTCAGGATGTGCGCTCTGAGTGGATTAGGATTTCTCTTTTAGGAGGATTTAGGGAAGTAGGGAGATCATGTATTCTGCTCCAGACCCCAGAGTCCAAAGTTTTATTGGATTGTGGTGTCAACGTAGCAACAAATGACCCAAAACACGCATATCCTCATTTAGATGCCCCTGAATTCAAATACCTCCTTGGTGCAAAGGAGCTTGACGCAGTCATAATAAGTCACGCTCACCTTGACCACTGTGGATTTGTTCCTTATCTATACAAGTATGGTTACGAGGGCCCTGTTTATTGTACTCCACCAACAAGAGATCTAATGACAATGCTACAGCTTGACTACATAGATATAGCATTTAAAGAAAATCATCCATCACCTTATACAAAAAAGGATGTCAAGAGCGTTATTCATCACACCATCCCTGTTGACTATAAAGAGGTAAGGGATATCTCACCTGATATCAGGCTAACATTCCACAATGCAGGCCATATACTTGGTTCAGCTATGGTTCACTTGCATGTTGGAAACGGGCTCCACAATATTGTTTATTCTGGCGACTTTAACTTTGAATCATCCAAGCTTTTGGAAAAGGCCAACTTCAAGTTCCCCCGTCTTGAATCATTGATAATTGAAGCAACATACGGTGGTTCCCATGACATGCAGATGCCAAGGGGAGAGGCAGAAAAGAATCTTTTGAAGATAATCTATGATACTACCTCACAGGGGGGAAAAGTCTTAATTCCAGTACTTTCAGTGGGTAGGTCTCAAGAAATTATGCTCGTCTTAGAAGAGCTCATGGAAGGAGGGGCATTAGAAAAAATGCCGGTCTACCTTGATGGGATGATATGGGAAGCAACTGCTATCCACACTGCATACCCCGAATATCTATCTAAGGAGATAAGAGAGATGATATTCCACCAGGGAAAGAATCCATTCTTGTCTGAGACTTTTGAAAATGTAAAAACTAATGACAAAAGAAAGAGTATACTTGAAGGTCCTCCATGTATTATACTTGCAACTAGCGGCATGCTAGTGGGAGGGCCATCAGTTGAATACTTTAAGGCATTAGCGGACGATGTTAGAAACTCAATAGTCTTTGTAAGCTACCAGGGTGAAGGTTCTCTTGGAAGAAAGGTCCAGAAAGGCATGACAGAACTTCCACACATGGGAACAAACGGCAAGAATGAACTGATTAACATCAGAATGAAAGTTTACACAGTTGATGGATTTTCAGGCCATACTGATAGGAATGGGCTAATGGAATTTATCAAGAGATTAAATCCAAGACCTGAAAAAATAATAACTGGCCATGGAGATCCTGCAAAATGTACAGACTTCGCAAGCACAATTTATCGGAAGTTCAGGATAGAAACTAAAGCACCATCAAACCTTGAGACAATAAGATTAAGCTAGGTGTATTATGGAATTTTATTACGCGGTATACCATCATGGACATGAGCTAATGGTTGCAGTCTGTGATGAGGATACCATTGAAAACACCTTCTGTTGCACTGAAAAAGGAATTAAACTAGATGTAAAAAAATCCTTTTATGGGAAAAATAAAGGCCAAAAAGAGGAAATAGTACACCTAATGAAAGATGCAACTATCCTTAATCTTGTCGGTAAAGAGATTGTAGATATAGCATTAGGAGAAGGACTCATCAGTAATGAATGTGTTTTAGTAATAGGTAGTACTGTCCATGCCCAGAGAGCTAAGATGTGAATTCTATTTATCTATAAAAAGCAATTTAAACAATATTTATCTTAATTCTACTTATGGAAAAGTGCTTTGTTTGCGGTAAGGAGGATGCTCTCACAGACGGCAGATGTATGGAGTGCTACCTAAAAGAATCTTTTCAATTTTCTATTCCTGGAAAGATAAAGGTACCTTACTGTAAAAGCTGTAATTCCTATTACACAAACAGGTGGAAAACTCTTGCGGATAAGATTTCATTCATTAATGAAATCCTAAAAAATAATGTTTCTTCAAATCGAGATATCGAGTTTGTTACAGAATTCTCTAAAACAAAAGAAGGGATACAGGCAAAAGTTGAGTTAACTGATGAAGGCAATATTTCTAAAGTAAAACTTACTATTAGGCCTTTTCATGGGGATCCATCATTTGACATGGAAGCTTCGACTGAGATACACTTGTCTGGCGAACAATGCCAGAGATGCTCAAGATTTTATGGTGGATATTACGAAGCAATACTCCAGATAAGAAACGATGAGAAGAAAATTGAACTAGAAAGAGCAAATGAACTACTGGAGATTATCGATGACCTTTCAGACAAACTGATATCCAAAGACAGAATGGCATTTATCGCACGAGTTGAAGAACTCAAAGAAGGGATCGATATCTATATGGGATCTTTGTCTGCCGCAAGAAAGATTGCAAATGAGCTGATCAAGAGATTCAGTGGCTCTACAGGTGAATCACATAAACTTATGGGTCTTGACAAAGACACTGGGAAAAGAATATACCGGACAACCTTATCTGTGAGATTAAAAAATTTGACACAAAGATATGCATACTATCGTGGTCATTTGTATCTAATTGACATTGCAGGTGATAACTTCAAACTCACATCTCTTGAAGATGGAAGTCAATTAAGTATTAAGGGAAAAGAGTTTGAAAAGGATCTCAAAAAAGAAGCGATAAGGATAATTGATAAGGATTTGCTTGAGACTATAGACCTTTCAGTAACAGAGGTTACGCCTGAAAGATATCAGTTGATGAAATTAGCAGGCGATTATGAGGCCTTTTATGTTTTGAGAGATGAAGTTCGTCTAAAAAGAGAATTAAAAACAGGTGACAACATCAAAGGCGCAATCATAGATAACAGGATAATTATTATTGAACAAGAAAGTATTATTTAAAACAAATAGGATATAAAAAGTTTCAACTCGGTCGTTATTCTTTTAAGCAATTTTTATACCTCATGCACGGCGATTCTAATGGTAAAAGATAAAGTTGTTTTGGCTTATTCTGGTGGTCTTGATACCAGTGTCATCTTGACTTGGTTGATAGATGAAGGATATGAAGTAATATGTTTCATAGCCGATGTTGGGCAGGATGAAGACCTCAAGGCCGCTAAAGAAAAGGCAATAAAATGTGGAGCAACGAAAGTATATGTTGAAGATTTGAGGGCGGAGTTTGTCACAGACTTCATCTTCCAGGCATTAAAAGGAAATGCAATGTATGAAAACAGATACCTATTGGGTACATCACTTGCAAGACCTTTAATTGCAAAGAAACAGATTGAGATTGCTCAAAAAGAAAAAGCAAAATATGTTGCACACGGAGCTACAGGAAAGGGTAATGACCAGGTCAGATTTGAACTTACTTATTATGCCTTAAATCCTTCTATCCACGTAATTGCACCTTGGAAGATTCCAAAATATTTACAGCAGTTCCAAGGAAGAAGTGATTTGATAAAATACGCTGAAGCAAAGGGCATACCAATAAAGGCTTCAGTTTCAAAACCTTACAGCGAAGATGGTAATCTGATGCATCTAAGCCACGAGGCGGGCATTTTAGAAGATACCATGCTTACTCCAACAGAGGACATGTTTGAGATAACAAAATCTCCAATGGACGCTCCAAATAAACAAACAGTAATAGAAATTGACTTCAAGAATGGACTTCCAGTAAAAGTCACAAATAAAAACGATGGAACTGTAAAGACTAAACCTTTAGAGCTTTTCTTATACTTAAATGAGCTTGCAAAAGAAAACGGTGTCGGTAGGATAGACATTGTTGAGAACAGATTTGTCGGTATAAAGAGTAGGGGAGTATATGAAACTCCAGGTGCTACAATACTATGGGCAGCTCACAGGGATATTGAAGGAATAGCAATGGACAGGGAAGTCATGCACATCAAACAGACGCTTGAGCCAAAGTTTGCAGAGCTAATATACAATGGATTCTGGTACTCTCCAGAAATGGACTTTTTAATGGCGGCATTTAACAAGAGCCAAGAGTTTATTGATGGGAAAGTTGTAGTTGGACTATACAAGGGCAACGTAATGATGCTTGGAAGGGAGTCACCTACATCGCTATACAACAAAGAACTATCAAGCATGGATGTTGAAGGCGGATTCGATCAAACTGATTCCAAGGGATTCATAAGAATAAATGCCATTAGGCTAAAAGCACACAAGGTTATCCTAAACAAGAAAACACTAGGACTAAAATAATTTTTTATTTTTTTATAATTTCATTCCTTCTTCTATGGCTATAAGCCAGTTCATGAAAGTATTGAAAGAACCTCGCAGTGCAGGTATATCCTCTGATTCTATTGTAATTTTTAGGGTATTGCCATCTGTTTTAATCTTGGATCTAGTCTTGTAAAAAGGAGAGCTATCTTCTTCAATTCTAAGGAGCCTTTCTATGTCCTTTGCTTTTTCATGGATGTAGATAATTTCAATCTTGGCATCCTTCATAACTCAATATAATCTAAAATCCTTAAAAGGTTTCTTTCACAGATAGTAATATCGGCTTCCTTTTTTACCTCTTCATCTTTTGGATCAAATGCGATTGATAAACCTGATGATTTAAACATCGGGATGTCATATTTTGAATCCCCTATTGATATTATATCTTCTCTTTTAAAGTGATTTTTCTCTATAATCTTGTTAATTACGATATCCTTCCTTAATAGGTCAACTCTCCAGACATCCTCTCCAGTAAGATATCCTTTTTCATTATATTGAAACCCGTTGGCCCAAATATCATATATTCCCAATTCACTTCCTGCATTTTGGGCTAGCAAATCGATACCTGCAGATATAATAAAAAGTTTTAATTCATTTTCCTTTAAGATTTGGATGCATTCACTAGCCCCATCAATAAAAACATAATTCTTAAGGGCATTCTCGACTTCACTTTTATGGGGGAGGCACCCATTTCTTTTCCACAAAGAAACATCTTCCCTTATCCATTGGCCATAGTCTATTTCTCTCGAAAAATATCGGCCCATATTCTCCTTCCTCTTTTCCTCATCTGCGCCGAAATATTCATGGAGCCTTTCCCACGAGGAATGGGATTCTATAAGCACTCCGTCTAGATCAAAGACTATAGCACTGACCATAAATTAAAAAAATAATCATTGTATTTAAAACTTTAGAAAATCTTTTATTGTGGCTTATTATTTGACAGTTGTGAAACTCATCGTCTATAATCTAGGCCAGGACGACCCTAAGAAATGTACCGCCCACAGGCTACTAAAATTCGGCGAAGTCACATTTGTAAAAAACGTAAAGAGTTTACCAAATAATTGTATCCTCTTAAATCCCTTCTCAAGGGAAGTACTATCTCCTGAGGATGTTAAATTCTCAAAGAATGGAATCGTAGCACTTGACTGTTCGTGGGTGGATGCAGAGAGAAGTTTTGATAAGATAAAATCAAGGGTACAGGGAAGGATTCTACCATTTTTAGTTCCTTCAAATCCAGTAAACTATGGTAAACCTGGAAAACTATCTACAGCTGAAGCGTTTTCAGGGGCATTGTATATATTAGGAGAGACAGAACAGGCCAGAAAGGTCCTATCGACCTTCAATTGGGGAGAAGAGTTTTTTAAAATTAATAAAGAATTACTAGAAGGCTATTCAAAATCTAAGAATGGAGAAGAAGTATTAGATTTCCAAGAGAAATATTTAAAAGGGATTAAGAACAGAAAAAGTTCTATAGGGGAGATGTAATGAAGAACGAGTTAGCAGAAAAGAGACTTTTTCATGTAAAAATTTGCATGAAATGTAACGCGAGAAATCCATGGAAAGCTGAAAGCTGCAGAAA
>CAZUMN010000048.1:0-8803 GCA_964621955.1 uncultured Thermococci archaeon | reverse complement strand
ATATTTAGTGATGAAGAAATTGAAATAAAAAAGAAAAACTTCTTTGAAAATATTAAAGACGTTATAGAAAAAGCAATTGATGATATTGATATTATTGGTATAGGAGATTTATTATCAACAAAAGAAACACAAATTATTGGTTTTAAGATTGAATATAATAAAGAAATAAAAAACATATTTGAGAAAATGGGACTACCACACAAATATCTTGAAGAAGAAAACAAAATACTTGTAGAAAAAGAAATGGCTTACCCTCTTCTAAAAACGGTTGGTTCACTTAATGCAATTGATCCTTTAGAAGAATATAAAGAACTAATTGAAAATACTGAAAAAACAACAACAGAAATACTTAGTGCAATTTCAAAAATTAAAATTAATGAAAAATCAGGGTTTTGGGTTGGAGCAAGAATGGGAAGACCAGAAGCTGCTCATGAAAGAGAAATGGCAGGTAAACCAAATGTTTTGTTTCCAATCGGCAGAGGCTTTGGTAACTCTAGAGATTTAATGAGAGCAATTAAAAAAAGAGCAGACGGCACAAAACAACAAGATATTGGAGTTAACGAAGTTGATATCAAATCATATCTTTGCCCTGAGTGTAAAAAAATTATTTATAATGGCTATTGCTTTAATTGTGGAATAAACACAAAAGAAATAAGAATGTGTAATAAATGTAAAATGCAAACACATGAAAAAATATGTCCTAAATGCAATCAAGAAACAAAATTGATTTTAGAACATAAGATTGATCTTGATAAACTTATTGAAAGTGCAGCAAACAACTTAAAGGTTGGAATACCTGATAGCCTTAAAGGTGTTAAAGGTTTAGTCAGTAAAGAAAAAATATCTGAACCATTAGAAAAAGGACTATTAAGAGCTAAACACGAAGTTTATGTTTTTAGAGATGGAACTTGTAGATACGAAGCACTAAATGCAACCATATCTCAATTTAGTGGAAAGGAACTAAATCTTTCTATTGAGAAACTAAAAGAACTTGGATATAAAAAAGACTATCTTGGTAATGATTTGAAAGACAATAACCAAAGACTTTCTATATTTCCACAAGATACAATTGTTGATGAAGGCTGTGGAGAATATTTTTTAAGAGTTGCGGGTTTTGTTGATGACTTGTTAGAAAAATACTATCACTTGCCTAGATTTTATAATGCTAAAACTAAAGAGGATCTTATTGGACAACTTGTGATCGGTCTTGCACCACACACTTCTGCTGGAATTGTTGGAAGAATAATTGGTTATTCTAAATCTAAACTTGCTTGGGGACATCCTTATTATATTACTGCCAAAAGAAGAAATGTTGATGGAGATCAAGACTCGATGTTATTGTTAATGGACTCTATGCTTAACTTTTCTAAAAGTTATCTTAGTACGGGTAGAGGCGGAAGAATGGATGCGCCTTTAGCATTTACTACTGTTCTTAGTCCTTACGAGATTGATGATGAATCGCATGAAATAGAAACAAATACAAGTTATCCTTATGAATTTTATTTAGCAACAAAATCATTTGCTGATCCAGATAAAGTTGAAGGGATTGTTCCTGTTAAGAAACTTCTTGGAACAGAAGAACAATATAGTTGTGTGAAATTTACACACGACACTAATTACTTCGATGAAGGACCAAAGCAATCAACTTATATCTCAATTAAATCAATGCAAGAAAAAGTAGATAAACAAGCTAAACTTCAGGGAAGAATCCTTGCAGTTGATAATCAAGACGCACTTGAAAGACTACTCCACTATCATCTTTTTCCAGACATTATTGGTAACACCAGAGCTTTTGCAAGACAGAAACTAAGATGTGTTAAATGCAATAAGAAATATAGAAGAATGCCTTTGTCAGGTAAATGCGACTGTGGGGGAAAAATAATTTTAACAATTGCACAAGGCTCAATTAAAAAATACTTAGAAGTTGCTAAAAATCTAATTATTGATTACCAATTAAATCCTCATCTTTTACAAAGAATAAACCTAAGTGAAAACGAGATAGACAGTTTATTCTCAGACAAAGAGGCAAAGAAGCAAAAAAGCCTATCTGAGTTTTTTTAAAAAATTTTATTTATATTTTATTTTTCTTTTATTTTTGCTTTTTAATGACAATCTTTTTTGTTTTTCAGGAATTGTTAAATAATTATCTTTTGTCGATATATTTCTACCCAACCCTTTCTCAATTTCTTTACGAGCATTACCTGCAGATGCACCGCCTTTTTTAGCAACCGCTTTTAATTTCTTGAAATCTTCTGAATTTTCTTTAGCAGTTAATTCCTTAGTTACCCCCTCTCCAAGCATTGTAAAGATTAATTCCATATCATCCATATGATCTCTTAAGTTCTCGTTTTTTAAACCTTTAAATTTTTTATATTCTTTAGGGGTCATATCAAATGTGGCTTTTGAAATTTCTGCTGTTAGAATTGAAAAATCCTTATTTTCTTCTACTCCTTTATTTTTCCATTCTGCAGTTAGTTCATCTCTAATTATTATTCCTCTTATTCTCTTTTCAATCCATGCATCAGAATATCCCTTTTGCTTATAGGTTTCTACCATTCTTTTTTGTATTAATTCTGGGTTTTGGATTTCTTGTACTCTTTGATAACCTGTTTTTGCTAACCAAAGTTTAAATGGTTCTGCTTTTGGAGATGGAATTGATTGTATGATTCTAAATAATCCTTTGGCATTTGCACAATTCATATTTTGAATTCCCCCAATAGTTGGAATTGGAAGGGGGTGTACAATTTGTACCCACCCTTGAGATAAAACTTCATCTCTTTGTCTTAATTTTGAAATATATTGTTTTGGATCTGTTGAATCAGTTAAGGCTACAATTATGTCTTCTAGTACAAACCACCATTCCTCCTGATTCCATAAACGCCTTATACTTTTATCTTGAAAAACCACTAATGCATTTTCTTTATCCATATTAAAACCTCAAATACATTTAAAGAAAGAAGTAATATATATTCTTTTTGGGAGTAACTGTCCACTGCGAAACTTTAATTTAAAGATTACGTTACCCCTATTTAAATAAATCAAACTAGATGTTTATTTAATAAATAAGAATAATTGGTAAAATATCTATAAAACAAAATATTATTTAATTGTCTGGTGTTTGCATGTAAGGAATATCCAAGCCAACTATTAATTGATGATTCAATCAATAGATTATCATAATTACTTTTTATTCTTGATTTTGTTCTTTTAATAAAGTTTCTTAAATTTGATTTTCTTACTCTGATATATTCCGGGTATATTTGATAACCTACAAAATCAACACCCGTTGTAATTAAACCAATTCGTGTTTTTTTTTGAGGTATTTCTAAATATAGTTCTTTTTTTAAAAATTTTTTAATCTTCGATTTAAAAATATGTAATTCTTTTTTTGAATTTGAAAATATTAACAAATCATCTACATACCTAAAATAGTGCTTTATATTTAGTTTTTGCTTAACATACTGATCTAATTGATTAAGATAAATGTTTGCGAATAGTTGACTTGTAAGATTGCCAATTGGTATTCCTTTGTGTGCCCCAAATTCTGAATGATCACTTTCTATTATCTTGACTATTATATTTAATAGCTTTTTATCTCTTATTTTTTTAGATATTATCCCTTTTAAAATTTCTTGATCAACATTTGGAAAATACTTTTTTATATCGCATTTTAAATAATATTTTGGCACATTCTTACTTTGAATAATCTTTTTTAATCTTTTCATTGCTAAATGCGTTCCTTTATTTTTACGACAAGCATATGAATCAAATATAAATGATTTATCAAATATTGGTTCAATAATATTAATTACGGCGTGATGTAAAACCCTGTCTTTAAAATTAACATACTTTATTGTTCTTTCTTTAGGTTTATATATTTTAAAAGAAGTATATTTACTTAAAGCATAATTGCCTTTTATTAGTGATTTTTGTAATTGAAATAGTTCTTTTTCATAATTAAAAAAATATTCTCGTATTTCTAAAGATTTTGGTTTTGCTTTTCTTGCTTTTAAATATGCAGAATATAAATTCTTATATGAAATAAAATTATCCCACAATCGATTATATGATTTCATAATTAATTTTAATATAGAAAAACAGCTTTCTTTTTAATAAATACTAACTGTTTTTCAAAGTTTTTTGTGGTATCTCTTTTTACTATAACGTAAAAAGGCAATCTTTTAGCTACCAAAGATGTCTTCTAGATGTAGTCCTTTTACATTAATTTTTATTGTATCCGTAAATACATAAAACCCCGACAATTCCCAAATTTAACCAAAACATTTTGGATAAAGACTACTAAGCGCAACGAACCCCGATGTTGTTGTTCGTGTTACTTGGATTGTTGTTCAAGTTCATGTTCAACAGCCCCGCGTTTGTTCCATTGCTCCAGTTGCCCCCGCGGGCAACAGCTCAAGAAAACCTGAACTGAAATCAATTCTAAAAAACACCTCGTCTTTTTTATCGAAATAAAAAAGAACCAAATAAGAAATAGTTAAAAACATTTATAAAAAGGTTTATTTTTTAAATTTTTGAATTAATCCCCCCAATAGTCTTCCTATTGTATCTATTTTTTTTTCAGAAGTTTCATATTTTTTAAAATCTAATATTTTTATATCTTTAGAAACTCTTAGTAATATTCTTATTTTTTCTAAATCAATATCAGCTTTTTTTAAAAAATATTCCTTTTCATAGTTTTTATTTGCACAAATTAAACTTTCTAATAAAGATATATTTAAATCCTCTAGTCTTTTACCTATAACAGATTTTTTGGTTCTTGGAAATTTATCTATTACTCCATTAAGCCAAATAAAAAAATTATAAGATTCTTGAAATACTTTTAAATCTTGATACATCTTTTCACTTTTCTATTTTTTTAATTACACTATTAAAATATTTTAAAGAAGAATCCAGTTTGTTGATTTCAGGAAATAATTCATCTTTAGATATTATTTTTAAATCAATTAAAACAAGCAAATCAGATTGAATTGAAGAAATATTACTTCTTGCAATTCTATAATATTCTAATTTTTTCAATTTATTAAATTCATTATAGCCGCTTGCTAAATTTTCTAAAGTCTCTAAAAGTTTATCTTTTGTTCTTTTTATAATAAAATTATCCTTGTTTTGATTTTCTAAAAAAGTAATTAAATTTATTACAAGCGAAAATGTTTCTTTATAAGCTAATAAATTAACAAACCCTTTTTTTAAAAAATAACTTTCAGAGTCCATAATTTTTTCAGTATTTGTTTGAATTTTTTAACATTGCGACCTTGCCTTACGGCAAGGTCAGATCAAAGAGATAGGCAGATAGCAGATTCTCTCTAAACCAGAATAAAATATATTCTTTAAATATTATATATTATTCAGGAACTACAGCGCAACGAACCCCGAAGCTGTAGTGCGTGCTACTTGGAGTGTAGCCCAAGCTCATGGCCAACAGCCCCGCGTTCGCTCCACTGCCCCAGCCGCCCCCGCGGGCAACAGCTCTTACAGTACTACTTGTGTAATCTGATTGTGTGTATATTCTGCCAATTCCTTGAGTTGTATTATAATTATTATTTAATAAATATAAATCCTTGTGCTCTAATAAACCTTTATTTGTAAGATATTTATCTAAATATCCACTTACTCCTATACTATATTCTATCCAATTAAAACTTCCTGCCGGATATTTAGTTCCTAAACCGTCATCATAGTGTGGTAAATTTCCAGCAACAGAAACATTTATGTTTTTATCAATCCAATCATAAACATTTCCAGAAAGATCCCAAACCACTTGACCATTACTTAAAATGTACGTTCTCTTTGTGGCTCCTGTTAATTCATCAAATCCGTCTTTTGCACTTGCTGAAGAACTATTCCCTCTTGATAAATAACCTGTGCCAACTGCGCTTCCTGACCAGTTACTTGGCACCTTTTCAATATTTCTTGCTAGTGTCATCCATTCTTCGTTTGTGATTAGATGAGCACCAATAGACTCGCAAGCTGCTTTTGCTGTTGTTTGAGAAATCCCGGTTATTGGAGAGCCTTCTGGGGTTGAAACAATTGTACCTACATTACAATCAGTATTTGCATAATACCAAACATTATAATCTGTTGAATATTTACAGCTTGGATAAACCGAAACATAATCCCCTACTCCGTCTCCGCTTGCATCCATTTTCATCTCGTACTTAGCAACACAAAAACCACCTTTTGGACCAACCGTGCCATAAAGATGGTTTCCTGGTACTGGGACAAAGCCTTCTGGACAGTCACTCTCACTTGGACTTAAGTTTTTGTTGGTTATATTTTTAAATAAAAGATTACTACCATCATCAAGAAGAAGACCTATAGTAAATCTGTCTGTGTCTATTATTCCTAATGGAACATAGTGCTTGCCTGGTCTGTCTACTGTGTATTCTGGCTCTAATGGGATGTAGTCATTATAACCTATGAGAGAATAACCAACTATTGTAAAATTAATGTCACTTTGATTCGGAGGATAATAATCAAAAACATACATTCCGTTGTTGGCTTCTACAAAACGGATAAAGGATTGTTTATCACTTAGAATGTCGTGATTAATTAAGCTGTTTGTTTTAGAAATAGACTTAGTACTAAATTCTTGGCCCCAAGCTAGAATTATTGTTACAAGAATTACTGAAACTACAATTAATAAAATAGAGGCAATTAATGGCTCTAGAGCTTTTCTTCTCATTTTAATCAAATAAATGAAAGAACAAAAACATTAAAAAGGTTATTATAATCTATAACTTAAATAATTATGAAATACAATCAGAACTAAAACTCAACATAACTTTTAAACTTGTCTTGTATCTTCTTTTTTGTTTTATTATCAATTCCTGCTAGCTTTTCTAATAATTGCTTATATTCTTTATTAACATCTATTGGTTCAGCCAAAATTACTTTAACAAATAAAGAACCGTGCAAACCTCTTTTGTTTGGATCAGGAGAACCTTTTCCTGAAACTTTAAAGATAGTTTCTGGACGAGTGCCTGCTGGTATTGTTAAATTAATTGTGTCTTGAATCCCTTTTATTTTTATCTTTGTTCCAAGAATAAGTTCAGAATAAATTATTGGAATCTCACAATAAAGATCATAACCTTCTCTTTTGAAGAACTCGTGTTCTGTTACACTAACAGAAACAAATAAGTCTCCTACTTCTCCATTATGTGTGTTACCTTGCCCTCTTAGTCTTATAACATCTCCGTTGTTAATTCCTGCTGGAACATCGATGCCAAGAATTGTTTCTTTTTTTACGTGGCCCTTTCCATCACATTTTTTACAGGGATCTGTATTTATTTTTCCTTCTCCCTTACATTTAGAACAAGTTTGTTCTATTGCAAAAATACCAAAAGGGGTTTGCCTTTTAGTTAGTGTTCTTCCTTTTCCACCACAAGCTGAACAAGTGGTTTTAGATTTAGATTTAGAGCCTGTGCCATCACAAGTATCACATACAACATCTTTGTAAACACCAACACTTACTTTTCCGCCTTTTATTGCAGTAACAAAATCAATATTTATTCTTGTTCTTAAATCTAGTTCAGCCCAAGACTCTCTTTGACTTCTTCCTCTGTGCATGTTTCTAAAACCTTGAAAGAAACCAGAATCCTCATCTTCATCAAAACCAAACTGAGAAAAGATATCAGAAAAATCAAAATTAAAACCTTGTCCTGAAAAACCTTGATTAAAACCTGCGCCACCTTTTACTCCCTCTTCACCAAACATATCATACTGTTGTCTTTTAGTGGGATCAGAAAGAACTGCATAAGCTTCTGTTATCTCTTTTAGTCTTTCTTCTGCATTTGGCTCTTTAGAAATATCTGGATGATATTTCTTAACCAATTGCTTATAGGCTTGCTTTAGATCTTCATCATTTGCATTCTTGTTAACTCCAAGAATCTTATAGTAATCTTTTGTCAAAAGTCATCACTTCTTTATTTTTCCTCTGTAAAATCTGCATCAACGGTTTTTCCTTTGTCTTTATCTTTGGAATCATCTGTGCCTTCTTGATTTGGAGCTGCATTTTGATAAAGCTTTTTAGAAACATCATAAAGTTTTGTTTGTAAGGCGTTTGTCTTTTCTTCTAGATCTGCTGAATCACTATCAATTGCTTGTCTTAGTTCTTCTTTTAATTTCTTTATCTCTTCTGTGTCTTCTGGAGACAACTTTTCTTTTGCTTCTTCTAGAACAGAATCAACAGAATACACTAAAGTTTCTGCTTTGTGTTTTACTTCAATTTTCTCTTGAGTTTTCTTATCTTCTTCAGCATGCTCTTCTGCTTCTTTTTTTAATCTTTCAATTTCATCTTTACTTAAAGAAGTTGTTGAAGTAATCTTAATTGCTTGAGATTTTCCTGTGCCCAAATCTTTAGCTGAAACATTAATTATTCCATTGGAATCTATATCAAAACTAACTTCAATTTGAGGAACACCTCTTGGTGCTGGAGGGATACCAATCAACTGGAATCTTCCTAACGTTAGATTGTCTTTAGCTAAGGGTCTTTCACCTTGAAGTACATGAATATCAACAGCTGTTTGAGAATCAGAAGCTGTTGAAAAAACTTGAGATCTTTTTGTTGGTATTGTTGTATTTCTTTCAATTAATTTTGTAAAAACTCCTCCTAAAGTTTCAATACCTAAAGACAAAGGAGTTACATCAAGAAGAAGTATGTCTTTTACTTCTCCAGCAAGAACTGCACCTTGAATTGCAGCCCCCATTGCTACTACTTCATCTGGGTTGATTGATTTATTTGGTTTTCTTCCGGTCCATTTCTCAACAAGCTCAATTACTTTTG
>CAZUMN010000047.1:0-8963 GCA_964621955.1 uncultured Thermococci archaeon | reverse complement strand
AGATGAAGATTTCTTCAAGTTCTTGCCTGTAATTTTTGATGGCTCAACAGATGAGCGGATGTATGTCAAAAAAGCAGTAAACTGGGCTTTAAGGCAAATAGGTAAGAGAAATCTTATTTTACATACAAAAGCAATTGAATATGCACTAAACATCCAAAAAATTAATTCTAAATCTGCAAAGTGGATAGCTTCCGATGCATTAAGAGAATTACAAAATCCCAAAATCCTAGAAAGAATTAAAAAATAAATCCATAACTAATTTAAAGTATTTTTATTTATCTTAATTAGATGTATTTTGAGGTGTAAAAATGTTAGATGTAGAAGGATTAAGTACTGAAGCAAAGATTGGAAAAATATTGATTTTGGTATCTCTTATATTGGGTATAGTTGGGATCCTGGGATTGCTTGTCGGTTTTAGCTTTGGAGCATTATTTCCTATGAGGTACATGAGAGGATTTCCTCTGTTTGCTGGAATATTCATGATATTTGTAGCAGTTATTAAGATTTTAGGATTAATAGTTGGTTTCATAGCATTATCTTCGACAAATCTCAAAAATTTCAACAAAGCTGGCATGTATGCTATAATTTCAAGCTTATTACCCCCTCTTGATCTAATAATGCTCATAGGTGGTATTTTATGCCTTATTAGCAAAGAAGCAAAATAATAAAATTTTTTTATTTTCAAAAACTATTTAAACGTTTAATAAAATTAGTTTATTGTGAGTCTAACAACAACCATCGTTAATTTTTTTTACAACCCGATTATTTTACCAACTCTCGTTGCTTACTTAGCTTCTGTTGTTGGAAAAATAATTTATGAGTCTATCAAAAAGAAACATTTAACTATTCAAGTTGCCATACAAGATGGGGGAATGCCAAGTTCTCACACGGCAACAGTTATCGGATTGTCAACAGCCATATTTTTGCATGAAGGAATGTCCACAGTATTTTGGATGTCTCTTGTATTTGCTTTTGTAGTAATGAAGGATGCAACAGGTATAAGGTGGGAAACGGGGCAACAGGCAAAGGTAATTAATCAAATACTAAAAAAACTTCGTATGGGAAAGGTAGTTGATGAAGAATTAAAGGAATTGCTTGGGCATACAGAGGCTCAAGTTGTAGGTGGATTTATTGTGGGTGTTTTATTCTCTTATTTAGGGTATACTGCTCTTTTTGGATAATTTATTGAATTTGAAGTACTTCTCTTTTCATAAAAATATTTTCAAACTAATCTAGATTAATTTTAATCAAAAACCTTTACTTTATCGTTTTTTTTAAAGATTAAAAAATAACTTCTAACAAAGAAGTTTTTAAGTAAAATGGATTCATAATTTTCTATGGGTACTGACTATATCACCGTAAAAGGCGCTTCAGAACACAATCTTAAAAATATAGATGTTCAATTCCCTAGAGATAAGCTTATCGTGGTAACGGGAGTTTCAGGTTCTGGTAAATCTTCTCTTGCGTTTGATACAATTTATGCAGAAGGCCAGAGGCGTTATGTTGAATCTCTTTCTGCTTATGCAAGACAATTTTTAGGGCTAATGGAAAAGCCTGATGTTGAATATATAGAAGGATTATCTCCTGCAATTTCAATTGAACAAAAAACAACTTCTAAAAATCCAAGATCCACCGTTGGTACCGTTACAGAAATTTACGATTATTTAAGACTTCTTTACGCAAGGATAGGAATCCCCTACTGTTCAAACTGCGGTAAACAGATAAAACAACAAACAGTAACAGAGATTACTGATCAAGTTCTATCTTTTCCCGAAGGTACAAAAGTCACAGTCCTAGCTCCCGTAGTGCGTGGCAGAAAAGGAGAGTATTCCACATTACTTAAGGAAATAAATGAAGAAGGATTTGCAAGGGCAGAAATAGATGGAGAAATAAAAGAATTAAATGTAGAAATAAGGCTTGAGAGATACAAAAAACACGATATCAATATAATAATAGATAGGCTTGTTCTAAAAGATGGAATATCTCCAAGGCTTTATGAAGATATTGAACTTGCATTGA
This sequence comes from uncultured Thermococci archaeon, assembly GCA_964621955.1. Lineage (GTDB taxonomy): Archaea > Methanobacteriota_B > Thermococci > Methanofastidiosales > Methanofastidiosaceae > Methanofastidiosum. Next base: position 6,944 of record CAZUMN010000047.1, on the reverse strand, counting down.
AAAAGGGTGAAGGAATATTATTCGTGGACATTAATGACGAAAGAAAAACATTTTCTGAACACTTTGCATGCACTGATTGCGGTATTAGTTTAGAAGAAATAACTCCGAGAATGTTTTCATTTAATAGCCCATATGGTGCATGCCCTTCATGCCACGGACTTGGATTTAAGCAAGAGTTTGACCCTGATTTGATTATCCCAAACAAAGATCTATCTCTTGTTGAGGGTGCGGTCGATGTATGGAATACTAAATTAGAAGGATTTAGAAGACAGACTCTGGAAGCCATTTCTAAAAAGTTTAACTTCAGACTTGATGTGCCTGTTAAAAATTTATCACAAAAACATCTTGATATTTTATTGTATGGCACAACTGATAAAGTAAGGTATAATTATCGTTCTCGAAACACGCCATCCTATTGGACATACGAAGGAACATACGAGGGTATAATACCTTGGCTTGAGAGGGTATATAGAGAAACTGATTCTGAATATAGGAAGGAACAATTTGAGAAATATATCAGATTAAAACCATGTGAAGTGTGCAAGGGTAAAAGATTGAAACCTGAGGCTTTATCGGTGAAGATCCAAGGAAGTTCGATAATTGATGTAACTGAACTTCAAATTAGCGGTTGTTATAAGTTTTTTATTGATCTTGAGCAGAACCTAAATGAAAAAGAGAAAATTATTTCAAAACAGATATTAAAGGAAATTAAGGCTAGATTGGGATTTCTTTTGAGTGTGGGTCTTGATTACCTAACTTTAGATAGACGGGCTGGAACTCTTTCAGGAGGAGAATCTCAAAGAATTAGACTTGCAACTCAAATAGGATCCCAGCTTGTAGGCGTTCTCTATATATTAGATGAGCCAAGTATAGGCCTTCATCAAAGAGACAATGCAAAATTGATTGTCATGTTGAAAAGATTAAGAGATATTGGGAACACAGTAATTGTCATTGAACATGATGAAGAAATGATGCTCTCTTCAGATTATCTTGTAGATATAGGGCCTGGAGCTGGTGTCCATGGGGGAGAAGTTGTTGCAGTTGGGTCTCCAGAAGAAGTTAAGCAAAATCTAGATTCACTTACTGGGAAATACTTATCACGAAAACTTAAAATTGACGTTCCTAAAATTAGAAAACAAAGTGATGCGTTTATCACAATTAAAGGGGCAAGACAATTTAATCTAAAAAACATCGATGTAAAAATTCCTCTTGGTTTATTTGTATGTGTCACTGGAGTTTCCGGCAGTGGAAAAAGTACTTTGATTAACGAAATATTATACAAAGATTTAGCAAAGAAATTTTACAGGGCCGTAGATAACCCAGGGGATCATGATGAAATTTTGGGAATTGAAAATATTGATAAAGTGATTATTATCGACCAAAGTCCTATTGGGAGAAGCCCTAGGTCAAATCCTGCAACATATACTGGTTTATTTACGCCAATAAGGGAGCTTTTCTCTGACCTTCCCGAATCAAAAAGGAGGGGATTTAAGAAAGGTAGATTCTCTTTTAATGTGAAAGGTGGAAGGTGTGAAAATTGCAGAGGAGACGGACTAATTAAAATTGAAATGCATTTTCTGCCTGACGTTTATGTTAAATGTGAAGAGTGTAAAGGTGAGAGGTACAATAGAGAAACTTTAACAGTCAAATACAAGGGAAAATCAATTTCTGAAGTCCTTGATATGACAGTCGAAGAAGCCTTGCACTTTTTTGAAAATATACCAACCATACGAAATAAACTCCAGACTCTTTATGATGTGGGCTTATCCTACATTAAAGTTGGACAACCTGCAACTACCCTTTCAGGTGGAGAAGCACAAAGAGTCAAACTTTCAAAGGAATTGTCTAAGAAAGCTACAGGAAAAACTCTTTATATATTGGATGAACCTACAACTGGACTCCATTTCCATGATGTTAAAAAACTACTTGATGTTCTTTTACGCCTAAGAGAAAATGGTAATACCGTTCTCGTCATTGAGCATAATATGGATGTAATTAAAACTGCCGACTATATAATTGATCTTGGTCCTGAAGGAGGTCAAAGAGGCGGAGAAATTTTAGTTGAAGGCACGCCCGAAGAAGTAATAAAATCTCCAAAGAGCCATACTGGAAGATTCCTAGAAGAAGTTCTAAAAAGAGATGGAGTTTTGAATTAGTTTCATTGGCCCAATTTCTTTATCTTTTCTAATACTCCATCATTAATCATTGATTATCAATTTTATGTAATTATTGTTTATCAATATTGTTATTTATTTTTATCAATATCGAAAGCTTTATATAGTATTGGTGATAGTATTGATATGCACTAGAGGTGATAGATATGAAAAAAATAACTGCTATATTGGTGATGGGACTATTAATGGCCTCAATCGCCCCTATACTAGGAGAAACGTGTTCGACGGATGAACAAAATAATAATACTGTATGTCCAAGCAACACAACATCAGCAGTATCAAAAATTGTTGCTAAGAGTTTCCTTAACAACATAAGAATAGGTTCTATGGATTTAAACGGTAATAAGTTAGTACATTCAATATTAACACCAACTGGAGATCTAAAATTGACCTCCCCCCTATTACAACAGCACTTTGGAACATATGACTTTGCTAGTGAGAGAGGCACACCAGGATGGTACTCATACGACGTTCAGCCACTAACAAAAACACAAAAAAAGTACGAACCTACAGTACCAAGAATCTACACCACAAATACATCAGATGATGAATAAAGGAGATTATACTCCTTTTATTTTTGAATTTTATTTACTTACCATTTATTATAATGGATTCTATTTTCTTCAAATCTTTTTAATTGTGGCTTTCCTTCGTCAGGATACCCAATTGAAATTAGTGATACGGGAAATATATTCTCGGGTAAATTAAGTATTTCTTTGATACCTTTTACTCTTTCTTCATCAGGGTATATCCCAAGCCAACATGCTCCAAGTCCCAGTGAATGTGCAGCTAAAAGGATATTTTCAGTTGCCGCAGAACAATCAATCGTAATAAAAATATCTTTTGTAATATCCAAGTCACCTGCAACTAGAATGGCCATTGGTGCTTCATGGAGCATCTTTGCGTTTGGATGAAAAGAAGGGATCTTATCCAATATTTTTCTATCATCTATCAATACAAAATGCCAAGGTCTCTCATTTTTTCTTGAAGGTGCATTCATAGCAGTTTCTAAGATTCTTTTTACATGGCTTTCGGGCACTTTATCTTTCTTGTATTTTCTAATACTTCTTCTTGACATAATAATATCTAAAAAATCCATAATATCGCCAATATATATACTAACAACTTATATAAAAATATAGTGTTGTAGAATATTATTTTTCGCTGTCTATGTTAACATAATATCTTTATTTCCATCTTTTCTTATAAAAATTGAAATAAATCTTTTAATAAATTAGATTATTTAACAAATATCTTTTTTTTAAATAGAAAACCTTTTTAGAACTAAAAATAATAGTATATAATAAATATTAAAGTGATTTTATGACAAAAGAACTCTCTTCAGATATGATAAGAAGGACATTTGATAAGAATAAATTAAAATGTAAAAGTAGTCAAGAAGTATCTCCTTTAGAAGATATAGTGGGCCAGGAAAGAGCATTAAAGGCACTGAAATTCGGGCTAGAGATAAAAGAGAAAGGATTTAATATTTTTGTTGCAGGTTTTCCAGGGACTGGAAAAATGACGGCGGTAAAGAGCTTTTTGGATAAACTTGCTGAAGACCAAACTGTACCTTCTGACTGGTGTTATGTTAATAATTTTCTAGAGCCATACGAACCTAAAGTCATTAAATTAAAAGCAGGCCAGGGAAGGGTCTTTCACAAAGATATGTCTAATTTCCTAAACGAAGCTAAGATTAATCTTCCAAAAGCTTTTGAAAGTGAAGACTTTGCTTTAAAGAGAGAGGCCACTATCCAGAAAATTGATGCTGAACGAAATAAAATTTTTTCTGAACTGAATAGAAAAGCAGAGAAAGAAGGATTAATTGTTCAAAGTACCCCAATGGGATTTATTTTTGTCCCTATTGTCAGTGGCAGGCCAATGACTGAGGAGGAGTTTATAGCTCTAAATCCTGAAACAAAGGATGATATACAAAAAAAGAGAGATAAGTTAAACTCAGAGCTAAGATTAGTTTTTAGACAGCTAAAAGAGCTGGATAGTAAAACATTTGAAGAAATAAAAGAATTAAATAAAGAAGTAGCTCTTTTTACAATGGGTCATTTGGTAGACGATTTGAATAAAAAATATTCTGACTATCCGGATATTATAAATTATTTAAAAGAAGTGCAGGAAGATATATTAGAAAATTTGGCCTTATTCTACAAGCCAAATGTTCCACAAGCTCCAGTTCAAGCGCCATGGGCGGAAGAATTGCCATTTAGGAAATATATGGTCAATCTGTTCACTGATAATTCAACATTGACTGGGAGACCAGTTGTCGTGGAGCTTAATCCAACATACCAGAATCTATTTGGAAGGATAGAGAAAGAAGCACAGTTTGGGATGCTTACTACTGATTTTACCATGATAAGAGGCGGTTCTATACATAAGGCAAACGGTGGGTACCTTGTAATACCCGCTGAAGAATTAGTAAAGAATCTTTTTTCATATGATGGTTTAAAAAGGGCATTAAGCAGTGAAGAAGCCATAGTTGAGGAGGCGGGAGAGCGACTTGGATTTATCACAACAAAAGGATTAAGACCTGCCCCTATACCATTAAACACTAAAGTCGTTATTATTGGTAATCCAATGATATACCAGACTCTTTTTTCACTTGATCCGGATTTTAAAGAGCTCTTCAAAGTCAAGGCAGAATTTGATATTAATATGGATTTTAACGATGGGAATGTTAAAAACTATGTTTCATTCATATGCTCCCTTTGCTCAAAAGAAAACTTACTGCACCTTGATTCTTCAGCAATAGGGAAAGTCATAGAGTATGGTGCAAGATTGGCCGATGATCAAGAGAAATTATCTACAAGATTTGCAGATATAGCGGATATTATACGTGAAGCAAACTTCTATGCCAAACAAGATAAAAATAACGTAATAAAAGACCTTCACATAATAAAAGCTGTCGAGGAAAAAAACTATCGTTCAAATCTTATTCAAGAAAGATTAAATGAAATGGTAACACGAGGCTTTTATCTCATTGAAACTGAAGGAGAAGCAGTTGGTCAAATAAATGGTCTTGCAGTATTAAGTCTAGGAGATTATGCATTTGGGAGACCATCTAGAGTTACCGCCACCGTAAATATTGGCCGCGGGGGGATTATAGATATTGAGCGCGAAGCTAAGATGGGGGGAAATATCCATTCGAAAGGTGTAATGATATTAGGCGGTTATTTAGCCGAAAACTTTGCACAAGATAAACCGTTAAATCTCACCGCGAGACTCGTATTCGAACAAAACTATGAAGGCGTTGATGGGGATAGTGCATCAAGCACAGAACTTTATGCAATATTATCTGCCCTATCTGAAGTTCCAATAAAACAATACTTTGCGGTCACAGGGTCTGTTAATCAGAAAGGAGAGGTACAGGCAATAGGAGGCGTTAACTACAAGATTGAAGGTTTCTATGAAATTTGCAAGGCCAAAGGGCTTAATGGAAAACAAAGTGTTTTGATTCCAAGAAGCAATGTTCAAAATTTAATGCTTAAAGAAGAGGTCGTCGAAGCAGTAAAAGAAGGAAAATTCCATATATACTCCGTTGATAATATCAAGGAAGGAATTGAAATACTAACAGGAATCAAAGCTGGAGAAAAAGGTCCAGACGGTAAGTATCCAGAAGATACAATTTATGGAATGGTTGATAAACGCCTCAAGAGTATGGCAGAAAAAATGGAAAAGTCTACAGAGGAAAAAGAAAAATAATCATTAATTTTGAGATAGGAGGTTAAAAAATGGTAAATGTAAAAGAAGTTGGGGAAATCTACAAATGTGAAATTTGTGGAAATGTTGTGGAAGTATTGGAAGCCGGCGGCGGAGAACTAATCTGCTGCGGAGAGCCAATGATTTTACAGGAGTAGGGGATATAGATGGTTAAGATTGGAGAAAAGATTCAGGAAGCTGATTGGAAAAAAGAAAAGCATGTACCAGTTATAGACTGCCCAGATTCTGTAAAAGCAAACGAGGCGTTTGAGGTCAAAGTTGCCATCGGTAAAGATATAGCTCACCCAAATACAACTGAACACCATATCAGATGGATAATGCTTTACTACCAGCCCGATGGTGAAAAATCCTTATACCAAGTCGGAAACTATGAATTCACTGCGCATGGAGAGAGTACACAGGGGCCAAATACAGGTCCAGTCTACACAAACCATGAGGTAAAAACATCTCTAAAAATAGCAAAATCTGGAACACTATTTGCAGTTTCACTATGTAACATTCATGGCCTATGGGAGTTCTCAAAGGAAGTTAAGGTTAATTAATTTTATTTTTTACCTCAATCTTTTTATAATCGACCTTCTAATTACGCATGTTAATTAACAAGCGTGAATAAATGAATAGTCAAAAAAAGAATTTGATTAATGAGGGGAGAATATTAAATAATTCTAGAAATCTGTATTTAAAGAATCTAAGCCCCTTCAGACTGTATTTGTTATTTGTAACATATATAATTTTATCTGCTCTAATAATATTTCTCTTAAAAATCCCTGTTCAGTTCATGATCCTGACAGTAATAATAATATTATTTGTTTCACCATTTTATTCAAGAAAGATTTACTATTCTATGATATTTATTACGGGTTTAATTTCTCTGATACTAGTTTATCATCTTTCAAATACAACATATTTACTCATAAAGCAAACTTTTCTTTTAAATTCAGTTGAAACTTTAGTTGCCGTAAGCTTAATGGCAATATTTGTGTCTGAAATACTTCATTGGTCTATCCCTAACTTATTAAAAACTGAAGAAGCATTAAA
>CAZUMN010000046.1:0-9023 GCA_964621955.1 uncultured Thermococci archaeon | reverse complement strand
ATCAAATGATCTTGAGTGGAAGAAAGATATCCAAAGGTTTAGCAGAAGGTGAGGTCTTGAAGAGTACCTCGCCGATTTCTTTTCTTGGGGGAGTTGACCCAAAAACAGGAGTGATAATGGACAAGAATTCCAATGCTTGTGGAAAGAGTATAAAGGATAAAATTTTTGTCTTTCCAATGGGAAAAGGTTCAACTGTCGGATCCTATGTTATCTACCAATTGAAAAAAAATGGTGCAGCACCCTTAGCAATTATAAACAAAGAAGCAGAAACAATAGTGTCAGTTGGGGCTATAATTTCTGATATACCAATGGTGGACAGGATAGAAATTGACAGTATTGAAGAAGGAAAAAAAGTCAAAGTTGATGGTGATCGAGGAACAGTAGAACTACTAATCTGATTTTATTCTTTGAAGTAGTAATACTCGCCAGAAGACTTTTGCTCTCTATCTTTTTGGGAGTCAAGTTTATTTGATCGTGGTCTCCCAGACCCAGGCTCTCTTCTAAATGTTATCCCAATCTCTTTCAAAAACCTATTCATCCCATCACGAAGAGAAAGTGGTGGAGATGCCATTCCAGACACACTTGGCCTTCCTGAGAATACAATTGCTTTATCAGAAGTGTAATCTAAAGAAACTAAGTCGTGTTCAACAATGACTGCCATTAATCCTTTATCACCTATAAATCTTCTCAATACCTTAGAAAAGTTAAGTCTCTGCTCAATATCAAGGTATGCTGAAGGCTCATCAAATAAATACAAATCTGCATCCTGAGATAGGCATGTAGCTATTGCCACCCTCTGTAATTCTCCTCCAGAAAGTTCAGAAATTGAGTTATCCATAATAGGGTCTATATCCAGAGGTCTTAGTATTTCAGCTTTGTAGATGTTTGTGTGAAATTTCTCCTTAGCAACGTCTGATAGCAAATTCCTTACGGTGCCTTCATAATCTCTTTTGATATATTGAGGCTTATATGAAATTTTTAACTCTGTTTCAAATTTATTGTCATTGTCAGGTTCTAATACACCTGCAAGGATCTTGATGAATGTACTCTTACCCGTGGCATTTGGTCCAACAATCCCAATAACTTCACCCTTGTGTAGAATGCCGCCTTCAGTTTTTAGTGAAAAGCTATCATAGTTCTTTTCAAACGAGGGGTATTCTAAAAGCACTTTCTTTGATTTTAGGGATTTCTCTTCCTTTTGGTAAAACTTAATTGATTCTTCTCTGAATCTAATGTTGTCTTCCTTTATGTAACCATCAAGATACATATTGATTCCAATTCTAACACCAAGGGGTGTTGAAACAATCCCATAGACGCCAGGTTGGCCATAAAGTATGTGGATATTATCACTTAAATAATCTAAAATTGCAAGATCATGTTCAATTACTACAACAGTTTTTTGTTCTGCAAGATTTCTTATTGCTTTGGCAACATTTAATCTCTGCTTTATATCTAGGTAAGATGTTGGCTCATCTAAAAAATAAATATCAGCGTCTTTGGACATTGAAGCAATAACAGCAACTCTTTGCAATTCTCCTCCACTCAGAACAGAAATATCTTTGTCTAGGGCATCAGTCAAACCAAGTTCTTGGATAAGCTCTTTTGAGATTCCTCTTTCATCAACTTTTTCAAGGAGCTCTCCTGTATTTCCTTTTACAACTTGAGAGAGTTTGTCAACATATTGAGGTTTTAAGGAACTCTTAATTTCATTGGCTTCGATCTTCTCAAAATATCCCTGGAGTTCAGTTCCTCTAAAGTAAGAAGTTAAATTTTTCTTCTCCTTTGAAGAATAATCTCCCATATTAGGATAAAGTTCTCCAGAAAGTATCTTAATCGCTGTTGTCTTGCCAACTCCATTCTGCCCTACAAGACCCAATACTTTTCCTTCCTTTGGTATTGGCAATCTGTAAAGTCTAAAGGTATTCGGCCCATACTGATGTATTGGTTGAGCTAGTTCTTCAGGCAAATTAACTATCGAAATTGCTTTGTAGGGGCATTTATGGATACATATGCCACAACCTGTGCATAAAACTTCAGAGATAATAGGCTTTTTTGTTACTTCGTCAACTATTATGGTCTCTTCGTTCATTCTAGGTCCGGGGCAATAGTTAAGACACAATAGATTACACTTTTTTGGTTGGCATTTATCGTAATCTATTACAGCGATTCTCAAAGATTTCACCTAAAAAAAATTAATATATTTACGAGTTGAAGATAATTATCCAGAACATTAGCCAGCTTCCAAGAAATGAGAAAACTCCAGATTTTAAAATGCTACTCGTGCTACCGTATTTTACCATATCGACACCTATCATCTTAACAAGGTACTGTGATACGTAAAATATGATACAAGCTAAGATAATACTTGCGTAGTTAGGCAGTGGTGCCATCCCAGATATTATGCCCGCTATAAGTCCAGTTAAAGCAAAAACAAGCCCTATTTTATGATCGTCATCCATAAAAACTCACCATTAAGAGATTTGAGAAGTGTTACATTTAAAAAGTTTATTATGCTGTGCCATTATTTCAATGGATTAAGAAAGAATATTCGTTAAATTTAAATTAAATAAATATCTAATGTGGCCGTGAGTCAATGAAGAGATTAGTTGCTTTAATCCTTGTCCTCTCTTTTGTTGTTCAGCCGGTAGTAGGGGAATATGTAGATATTATACTTTCATATCCTGAAAATGTAGAAAAGGGAGGAGAGATAGCAATAGCATTTGAAATATTGAATCAATCAAATGAAAGGCTTTGGGATGGAACAATAATGATTGAAGAATCCTTCATGAATGAATACAAGCCTTACATCCAATTCAAACAAGATTATCAAAATAATCCTTTCAAATTTTCTACTGTTGAGCCCGGGCAGAGTATCAAAGAAACTTTTGTTTTGACCTTTAAGGATGGTATCCCACTAAAAGAAGCAAAATTTAACATTGTGTTGAAATGCGGCAAAGGTTCATGTAGGGGAGGATGCAGACCTTTTTACTTAGAAAAGCGCGTAAGTATATCACTTATAGAAGAAAGAGCCGAAGCTGTTCTAAAATTAGATGCTAATAATTTCACATCCTACAAAGGTGAAACTTTGGAAATACCGTTTACCCTAAAAAATATTGGAAATATCCAGATGCAAGGTATCAAAGTGGAAATTAAAGGTGACATCTTATCAGATGAGATACTAAATATTGACTACCTATCTCCTGGAAAAGAAATTTCTGATAAAATATTTGTTTCAATTGATGAAAACAGTTCAAAAAAATCTTTGAATCCCATAATTGTTGCAAGATTTAAAGACTTCACTGGCAAAGAAGGAATAGAATACGTGGATATAAAAATAACTGTAGTTGAAAAAGAAAAGGTCGAGGAGCTTAATACTTCAGAAGTTAATCAGGAAATAATTCAAGATGTCAAAAATCAGGTTTCTGCATTGTTCTATTATTTCCTGTTTATATCGATTGTTGCGATTATTGCAGTTATTACCTTCTTAGTATATCTGTTTAAGGGATAATTTTTTAAATAATTTTATTTCTTTTTCATATGGTGTTTTAGTGCTTCCTAACATAATTAGAGAAACTGACTCCATATGCCCTATATGCCTAAAAAAAATTAAAGCTGATATCAAAGATTTTGGAGGGCAAATTTTAATGGAGAAGCAATGCCAAGAGCATGGATTCTTCTCAGAAATCCTTTCAGATGATGCCGCGTATTATAAAAGACTTCAAAGACTTGACCAAATAGCTGAAAATTCTGTTGAGAAAACAAAAAATCAAGATAAAGGATGCCCTTATGATTGCGGGTTGTGTCAGGATCATTTGACGCCTTCAATTTTTGTTAATATTGACTTGACTAATAGATGCAATATGAATTGCCCGGTATGTTTTGCAAGTGCGGGAGCTACAAAGAGATTATATGAGCCTTCTTTTGAAAAGATAGAAAAAATTCTTGAAAGGATGGCCTCGATTAAACCGAATCCTCCTTTTGCGGTACAGTTTTCAGGTGGTGAACCTACTCTAAGGAATGACCTTCCTCAAATTATAGAGAAGGCTAAGAAACTGGGAATCTCACAAATTCAGGTTGCAACAAACGGGAAACGATTTGCTAAAGATCCTGAATTCTTAGAAAAAGTCATCAAAGCAGGGATAAACACATATTACCTTCAATTTGATGGACTGTGCCCTTCTTCTTATAAGAAATTCCGCGGTTATGATACTTTTCCAGAGAAGAAAAAGGCAATAGAAAATCTAAGAAGTCTTGGAGAAACTAGTGTTGTCCTTGTGCCTACAGTTTCAAAAGGTGTAAATGACCAAGAACTTGGAGAGATAATATATTTTGGAATGGATAACTTTGATGTAATTAGGGGAATCAACTTTCAACCACTCTCATTTTCTGGTCGTGCAAGCCAAGAAGAAGTAAGAAATTACAGGATAACGATAACAGATTTGGTAAAACTAATTGAAACACAAACAAATGGCGAGATTGGAAGAGAGGACTTCTATCCCATCCCTTTTGTAGTTCCAGTGTCGATGTTTGTTGAATCTTTAAGAGGAGTAAATATGCCCCACTTCACAACACATCCCCAGTGCGGTGTTGCAACTTATGTGTTTGTAGAGAGTGGAAAACTTATACCCATTACTAGATTTGTAGATGTTGAAGGATTCTTTGAATACCTCAAAGAAAGAAATGAAAAAATAAGCTGCGGCGGGAAAATAAGAAAGGGTATTGAGATATCCAGAATCTTAAAAGATATGGGATCTTTTATTGATAAGGAAAAAATGCCAAAAGACTTAAACCTTTTAGACATCACAAAGGGAATTTTAAATGGTGGAGGAAAAGAATTTCTCGCAAAACTTCACCATAAGTCACTATTTATTGGAACTATGCACTTTATGGACCCCTTTAATTTTGATCTAGACAGGGTGAAAAGATGTGCAATTCATTACGCCCTACCTGACGGTTCATTTGTTCCTTTCTGCAGTTACAATTCAATTCACAGAGCGGATATTGAAAAAAAATTAACTACGCCAATTGACGAATAGTGTTTCACCGAAAGATATTTATTAGGCCCTTATCTCTTCAAGATTGGTGAATATATGAAAAGAGCAAGTATTGTATTCGCCCTGATATTTTTAGTTACAATTGCTACGTTCTCAGGGTGTATTTCACAGAAAGAAGAAAATGGTGTAGATGTTAATACGACGCCAGGGCAAACTGGCAAAACAGTTTCTTATCTTAAGGCTAGGATTAATATTTCACAGCCGTATGATCTTTCAGATTTAAATTCATCGCGACAGAAAGTCGTAATAATTAGAGATAGCGGAATGAGGCTTGAGGCTATAGTTACTTTATACGGCGAGACCTATACATTTGATGATACTGCATTGATACCTGTTATAGAAACTGAGGAAGATGCTTTAAAGGTACTCAATAGTTTCCCAGAAGATGTTGCGTTATATGTTCTACCCGAAGAGGTCCTATACGGTGAATCTGGAATGGGTACAGTCGGTTGGGATGCATATATGAGAGAACAAGTTGCAAAAAGATATGCTAAAGAAGATGCAGATTACAATCTTTATGGAACTGCTGTTTTAATAATGAGGGACCAGAAAACAATCGTTAGAGTAGACGAAAGCCCATATCTAAAAGAAGAATATGGATATGAAAACTGGTGGTTACAGCATGCTACTGACACAATTTCTTCAAAAAAAGCTTTGGGTTATGGACCATATACAACATTATATGCAGCACTAATGAGGTCTTTAATGGTTCCAACAAAAATAGTATACGGACTTTACTATGACATTGAAGAAGGTGGAGTATGGAAACCTTACTCGTGGAATGAACTCTATATCAACGGCAAATGGGTACCTGTTGACCCATATAGACAACAGATAGGAACTCTATCAAGGTACTACATGACTTTGGACGAAACTGTGGACCTAGTTGAACTTGATTTCTCTTGCTATAGAAGCAATTTAGAAGGAAAAGGTTGTAAGCCTTACACAATAGAGATTTTAGAGCAGGGAACAGTTCTAGAAAGTGAAATCAACAAATAACTCTTTTTAATTTAAATATTTCTTTATTATATTAACAATTTTTTCAGCAAGTTTTTCCTTTTCTTCTAGAGGTAAGTGGAAGACTTTTTTTGTTTTATCTATAATAAATACTTCATTTGTTTTAGACTCAAATCCCCTCATCTCTCTACCAACATCATTTGCAATAATTAAATCCATATTCGAGCTTTGAAGCCGTTCAAATGCCTTTCTTATTAGTTGATCTTCTGAAACAGAATACTCTGCTTTAAACCCAACTATAAATGATTTTGAATCTTTTGAAAACTCCTCTATTATTTTTTTGTTTGGAATGAGAGATATATCAAACGGTTGATTTGAGGATATCTTCCCACTGGAACAATTATCAACGTGAAAATCAGATGTTGCCGCCACAAAAACAGCTATGTCCACTTCTTTGTTTAACATAACGGCATTGAACATCTCCTCATATGTTTCAACGTGGTGAGTTTTAACATATGAACTCAATTGAGTAGGTCCTAAAATTAAAGTTACTTCTCCACCTCTCATATCAAATTCTTCTGCAATTTTTATACCCATTAATCCGCTACTTTTATTTGTAATAAATCTGACATCATCGATCTTTTCTAGTGTAGGGCCTGCAGTTACTAATATTTTTTTATCCTGAAAATCTTTAACATATAGTTTTTTTATGACCGCTGTAACTATGTCATCGATTTCAGGAAGCTTTGCCTTGTTTTCTTCAAACTTTGGAGTCAGAAATTCAACACCATAATTTTTAAGCTTTTCAATGTTTTCTAGAATAATTGGATTTCTATACATCGAACTATGCATAGCAGGAACTATTATAATTGGGATTTTTCCAAATCCTGTAGAAACAACTGTTGTGACTGGTGTATCATCTATTCCTGATGCAATTTTTGAAATTGTATTTGCTGTTGCAGGTGCAATCAGTATTAAATCACATTTCTTATCATGTTCCCCTGCATATGAAACATGCTCTATCTTTCCAGTAATCTCGTCAACAACAGGATTTCCTGTCCCGAACTCAAGTGCATAGGGGTGGATAATTTTTTTTGCATCCCCACTCATGACTGCATATACCTCTGCGCCATGCCTCATAAGTTGCCTAGAAAGTTTAACAGATTCGACTGCGGCAATGCTTCCAGTAATCCCCAATACAATGCCTTTTCCGGCTAACTTGCTTGACTTGCTCCCCTTTATTGACTTTCTATGCATCACAATACAAATGGCCTAAATCTTTATAAAAATTGTTATTATCTAGATTGAATAGGTGAGTAAATAATGAGAAATCTCCTAGTATACGATACAAAATATGGATCTACTGAGGTAATAACAAGATGGATATCCGAAGAAATGAAGGATATTGTTGTAAAAAAATGTTCAGAAGTAGAGTCAATTAAAGATTACTCGTTGATAATTATAGGATCGCCCGATTATGATGATAAGCCACTCAAAAGCGTAAGTGAGTTTATTGATAAATTCAGTCATGACCTTAAACAAAAAAAGATAGCAATTTTTGTTGTATGTAATGATATCGAGGAAACTGAATTTAGGGGAAAAAAGATTGGTGGCGAATTCAATCTTGGTATTCTGAAAAGGGAACTGCCAAAGGAAAATATTGTCCTAGAAGAGGTATTTGGAGGGGTATTTAATCCCAAAATCCTTGATGAGCAAGATCAAGAAAGAATAGTAAACTTCTTTAGTGAAATAGGCAATCCAATAAAGAAAGAAGATCTAGTTTTCATGCCTGTAATGAATAAACTTGATAAAGATAAATGTAAACAGTTTATTAGTAAACTTAAGAAGATCTAAAAGGCATTTTATGTACAGTTCAGAATATTATGTTCCTTCACATATAACTGGGTTTTTTGTTCCTTTCTTTAGTGAAGACTATTTAAAAACTGGGTCAACTGGTGCAGGAGTATCACTTTCTTCTGGCCTTGAGACTAAAATTAAGGTAATTGAAGGCAGTGGTATTGTTAGTGTCTATCTAAATGGAATTGAAACAAAAAAAAACAGCGTTCCTGTTTCTCTGAACTGTATTAATTTAATCAAGGAGAGATATCCAGAATCTTTTGTTAATAAGGATATTTTAATAGAACATGAAAGTGATGTTCCCGTTGAATCCGGATTTGGGACTTCTGCTTCAGCCGCTCTTGGAATATGTTTTTCAATTAAAGACCTAATAAAAATCTCACCGATGGAATGTATAAGAATTGCACATGAGACTGAAGTAAAAAATTTAAGTGGTCTAGGGGATGTAGTAGCTGAGGTAAAGGGCGGTGTTGAAATAAGGAGAACTCCCGGCATTGAGGGGATAATTGAGAATATTCCATCGAATAATCTAAAAGTAATGGGAATAAGTCTTGGGAAGAAAAGAACAGAAAGCATCTTAAAAAATCCTGAAAAAGTCAAGATAATTGAAAAATGTGGAACTAAATTATTAAACAAACTACTTAGCGAGCCTAACGTTGAAAGATTGATGCAATGCTCAAAGATTTTTACCTATAAAACAGGTATAATGTCTAAAGAGATTTTAGATTTAATCGAAGTTATTAGTGAGGTTAATAGTTACGATGCTTCTGGAATTATGATTGGAGAAGGTGTATTTACATTTATTAATGAGAAAGATGAGGATAAAGTATTAGATAATTTAATTAATATAAAAGGAGACATAATTGTTTCGGCTATAGCTTCAGGCCTATATAGGTGCTAGTATGGATATACCAAAAAATCATCCAAGGTACGAATCCCTTACATTAAGGGAAAAAATAAAAGATTGTCTTAAAGCTGGGATTCTATCAGAAGTCGGCATAGCGGCACATGGTAGGGGAGAAGCCTTTGATTACTTTTTAGGAGAAAAAACTACATTTGAAGCTAAAAAAGCCATTAAGGCTGCTGCCATAATGATATGTAGAGCTAAAAATCCAGTTATATCTGTCAATGGAAATACTGCTTGTCTTGTTCCAA
>CAZUMN010000045.1:0-9088 GCA_964621955.1 uncultured Thermococci archaeon | reverse complement strand
CCTATCACCATCTTATCGGTAGTTTTTCCCTCTGCCAACATTTTTTCGTAAAGTTTGACGTTGATTGTTGATTCCTTGAAATGCTTTGTCAGGTCAAGAGCCGTTCCCATTTTGTTTAGTCTGCCATACGATGTCGGGCATGGGGATAAAACTTCGACAAAAGAGAATCCAGTTTTTTGGAGAGCTTTTTTTATTGAGCTTATGCACTGGACAGGATGAGCAGTGGTCCATCTGGCAACATATGGAGCACCTATTACCTTTGCCGTCATTGAAAGATCTATGGGATATTCAATGTTTCCATAGGGTGTTGTTGTTGTCTTTGATTTTAGAGGTGTTGTTGGTGCGACCTGCCCTCCAGTCATACCATATATGAAATTATTTATTGAGATAACAGTTATATCCACATTCCTCCTTATTGCGTGAAGAAAATGATTCCCCCCGATGGCGCCACAGTCACCATCTCCTGTAAAAACTATGACCTTTAGTTCTGGATTTGCAAGTTTTACCCCTGTTGCATAGGCGATTGCCCTTCCGTGTAGTGAGTGCAGACCATCAGAATAGATATATCCAGGCACACGAGACGAGCATCCTATCCCGGATACAAAAACAGTCTTATTCATATCAATATTAAGGTCATGAATCGCACGAAGGGAAAAGTTCATTACGCTCCCGATTCCGCAACCGGTGCAAAATATTGTTGGAAGCATGTCCTTCCTAAGGTATTTATCTATGATGATATCATTCGAAATAAAGCTCAATTTTTATCCCCCTCTATATATTTCAAGATATCGTAAGGTGTATGGATTGCACCACCAATCTTTGGTGCAGAAATAACTTTAGTATTCTTGCCGACAGTTTCTCGGATGGGGTGAATCATTTGCCCAAGATTCATCTCTGGAACAATAACTGTACGGGCATTTTTTAAAAGTTCCTTCATCTTTTCATAATTGAAGGGCCAAATTGTAATAAGTCTAATATGACCTACCTTTATGCCATTCTTTCTGGCCATCTTTACAGCGCTTACAGCAGGTCTTGAAGTTGTACCATAAGAGACAACAATAATTTCCGCATCTTCAAGGAATGAAGCTTCATGATACCATATACCATCCATATCATCCTGAACTTTTTCAACTAATCTTCTGACAAGTTCCTCATGCACTTCAGCAGATGTCGTAACAGGAAAACCTCTCTTGTCGTGTGTAAGCCCTGTGACATAAGTCCTATAACCTGAACCAAACGGTGCAAATTCAGGAACTTTTGAAGTCCTTGTGAATCCAGTTCTGTATGGCCTATATTTATCGGGCCCTATTGTAGCAGGAACCCTCTCTTCTACCTTGACATTTACTATTTCAGGCAAAACTACTTTTTCCCTCATATGCCCTATTTCAGCATCCAATAGAAGAATGACAGGAACTCTATAATCTTCAGATAAATTAAATGCTTCAATAGTTAGATCAAGTGTTTCCTGGACTGATTTTGGTGCAAGTGCAATTATCTGGTGATCGCCGTGTGTACCCCACATTGCCTGCATTACATCCCCCTGGGCTGCTTCTGTGGGCTGGCCTGTACTTGGGCCACCTCTCTGAACATTTACGATGACACAAGGTATTTCTGCCATGCATGAGTAACCTATGCACTCCTGCATCAGTGAAAAACCAGGGCCGCTTGTTGCGGTCATTGACTTTACCCCTGTACATGATGCCCCGATGACAGCAGCTATACTCGCTATCTCATCCTCCATCTGGACATAAACGCCACCAAGTCTTGGCATCCACAATGCCATGCCCTCGGCAACTTCAGTTGCCGGTGTGATAGGGTAGCCTGCAAAGAATCTGCAGTCTGCAATTAATGCACCATAAACAACGGCATCATCACCCTGTATGAAAAGATTCTTTTTACCTAGAAGCCTAATAACGTCATTTGTCATCTTTATCCTCCACAATAATTGCAAAGTCAGGACACATCAATTCACATAAGTGGCATTTGATACAATTTTCAGGATACTTTACTTCCGGGGGAAATACTCCTTTTTTACTTAGTTTTTCAGACTTTACATAAACTTTTTTTGGGCAGTATTCCATACACAAAAGACACCCCTTACAATAATTTGTGTTAATATGAATCAAAAGGCTCACCGTAATAATGTAGAAAAGAAATTCAAATCTTTTATAAAGTTTATCATTAAATGATTATTTCAACTTAAGAAATAAAAATAATAGGACATTTGTCCAATAAATAATGTTTTTATCGCCCATATTCTATATGCGCCTTAGCAAGATGCCTCGCTGAAAGTGCTCCAATGAGGGATATCTCACCAGCTAAAACTGTTGCAGCACATATCTCTGAAAATGCCTTGGAGTTGTCACCGCTATTTTTCCCGCCTCCGGAAATACCGAGTATACCAAGCGCTTCTTTTTGTGTCTCGATCTTAGTTCCGCCGCCAACAGTTGCGACTTCAAGAGAAGGGAGTGTAACGGCAAAGTATACCCCGTTTTTATCCTCTTCAACTGTTGTAAATCCCTGACTCCCTTCAACTACCTGGGCAATATCTTGGCCAGTAGCAAGAAATACTGCAGCGACAATATTTGCAAAATGTGCGTTGAATCCATAGGAACCGGCTTGGGCTGAGCCAAGTAGATTCTTTCTATAGTTAACATCAATTAAAGTATTTGCATCTGTCTTGAGTTTAGTCTCGATTACCTTATGTGGTATCACGACTTCAGCAGTAATGCTTATGCCTCTCCCTTCGATTAGATTTATCGCTGAAGATTTTTTATCAGTGCAAAGGTTTCCTGATAGTGAAACGCACTTTATCTCCGGGAATGTATCTTCAATCAGTTTCAATGCAGCATCTGTCCCAATTGTAACGCCGTTCATCCCCATGGAATCCCCAGTATTATATACAAATCTTAAAAAAAGATTCCTCCCCACAAGGTAAGGAACTATCCTTTCAAGCTTTCTGAATCGCGAGTCTTTTTCAGCTTCCTTTTTAATCTTATCAAAATTCTTATCAAGAAACTCAGTTATTTTGTAAAAGTCTCTGGAAGAGTTTAACTTAAGGACTGGTGCTCTTGTCATGCCGTTTCTGAATATTGTTGTCACGGCTCCAGCAGATGAAGTAATAACAGAAGCACCTCTGTTCACGCTTGCTAGAAGCGCTCCTTCGGATGTTGCCAGGGGGACATAAAACTCACCATTTGCATAATTACCATTGACCTTTAAAGGCCCTATGACTCCCATCGGAACCTGAACAGCGCCAATCATGTTTTCGATGTTCTTGCCAAAAAGATTGTCTGGATTAAGAGAGTATCTGCCGATGTAATCGAGAGTTACATTTTTTATTTTTTGGATTGCCTCTCTTCTTATTTCAACAGCTTCTGTGGGAGTTTTAGTATAACTTTCAATCTGGTATATTTTTATCTCGCCATTAATTACCTTGTTCAAAATCTCTTCTTTTTCCATCTGATCCTCTCATGGATGAGCATACTCAACTATTGGTCTGAATTTATAGCCATAACATATTATGCCATCGTCATTGTATTCCATTATCTTCCTTGTGACCATTTCGACTTCCATTCCAATCTCAAGTTCTTCTGCTCTGGCATCAGTTATTTGGGCAGTTATTACAGGCCCTTCCAAAAGCTCTATCAGAGCTACTGCAAATGGAAGATTATACTTGTGCTCCTTTGGAGGGCTGTTGATATTTGTGAAAGAAATTATCTTACCTCTTCCGATAAGCTGGTAATCCTCATAATTCCTGCTCCTGCATTTAGGGCAAACTGTTCTGTAAGGAAAAGATAGTTTTTCGCAATCCTTACACTTTGAACCTACAAGCCTGTATCTCCTAACTTGTTCTCTCCAATGCCTTGGTACATCCATCCTAATCACCCCTCTCAAGAACGCATACAGATATTGTTGCCCCACTGCCACCTATATTTTCGGCCAATCCTCTTTCAGCATCAACTCGACCATCTCCTCTAAGGCTATAAACAAGCTCACCTATCTGATAAACGCCTGTTGCGCCAACAGGATGCCCCCTTGCCTTTAGACCGCCGTAAAGATTTATAGGGAGATCTCCTCCGATATAATGCTGGCCTTCTAATGCCATTTTTGTACCCTGGCCTTTCTTTGCAAATCCCATGTCTTCTATAGAGAGAGCGCTCATAATAGAAAATGCATCGTGAATTTCAGCAATATCAATATCCTTTGGGGTGACGCCTGCCATCTTGTAGGCCTTCTTGCTAGCTTCAACTGCTGCAGAAAGGGTGGTCATGTGCTTTCTATCGTGCACACCTAAAGTGTCAGTTGCAAGGCCAACTCCAGATACTACAATTGGGGTATCGGTAAACTCTCTGGCCTTTTTCTCAGAGCAGAGGATTACAGATGCTGCGCCATCACAAATTGGAGCACAGTCCATAAGAGAAAGCGGGTCGGCGATTATTGGAGAATTCATTACTGCTTCAAGAGAAATTTCCTTCCTATACATGGCATGTTTACTGAAAGGTGCATTTTTGTGAGATATGACGGGGAATATTGAAAGATCTTCCCTTTTTATATTAAACTCGTGCATGTAACGCCTCATAACAAGAGCATTTAGGGCTACGAAAGAAACTCCATGAAATGCCTCATAATCCCTGTCTGATGCATTTGCAAGAATTGAGGTAGTTTTTGATGGAAGGACGTCTGTCATTTTTTCTACACCGGTGACAAGGACATAGTCATACATACCTGACTTTACGCCCATATACCCCTCTATAAAAGCGGCGCCTCCTGATCCGCATGCCGCCTCTACTTTAACGGCAGGTATCGGGCCAAGTCCAGCAAAATCAGCTATCAATGCACCAATATGCTCCTGTTCTACAAACGGCCCAGATGACATGTTTCCAACATAAAGCGCATCAACTTTGTCTATACCGCTGTCCTCAAATGCCATCCATATAGACTCTATTGCAAGGTCTCTCAATGATTTTTCCCAGTGCTCTCCAACATTTCCAAGTCCAACTCCAATTACGGCAACATTATCGTCCATTTGTTCACATCCTTATCTTCTTTCTATACCTTGCATAACGTGCATAGTCGATCTCTTCTCTTCTTTCGATATAGGATTTGACTGAAGGGGCCTTTACCTTCCTATCAGCAAGTTTGTCCGTTACTTCAAGTGAAAATGAATCGCTCCCTGCTCCAGACCCATAAGAGGTACAGAATATCTTATCTCCGGCTTTTGCCTTGTCAAGAACTGCGGCAAGCCCCAAGAGGGCAGAGCCGGCGTACGTATTACCAATAAAAGGTGAAACAAGACCATCAATGACTTTTTCTTTTGGGAATCCAAGTATCTTTGCAACTTCCAGTGGAAATTTTCTGTTTGGCTGGTGGAATACGACATAATTATAATCTTCTGGTTTTGTTCCAAGCTCCTCCATAAGTGCCTTTGAGCTGCTGACAACATGCTTGAAGTATGAAGGCTCTCCTGTAAATCTATTCCCATGTTTTGGATAATGCTCATGCTGCCTCCTCCAAAAGTCGGGGGTATCAGTAACATAAGATAGTGAGCCATCAATAACAGCTAAGCTTTCTTTAGCGCTTCCTATAATATACCCAGCTCCGCCTGCGGCGGCTGTGTATTCAAGCGCATCACTTGGTGCCCCTTGAGCTGTATCGACACCTATACCAAGAGCGTATTTTGCCATGCCGGAGCCCACGTATGCTATGCATGCCTGGACTGTTTCACTCCCCGCTTTACATGCAAACTCCCAGTCTGCAGCGTTGACAAATGGTGTGGCTGCAATAGCTTCTGCTACTATAGTAGAAGTCGGTTTTACAGCATAAGGTTTGGATTCTGTACCAACCCAAACTGCTCTCAAGTCTTTTGGATCTATGCCAGCCCTTAATAAGGCGTTTCTGGCTATTTCAATGGCTATTGTGACAGAATCCTCATCGGCACCTGGCACTGACTTTTCTCTAATTGGCACAAGATTTGGGTCATTACCCCATACTCTTGCAATTTCCGTGTTCTGTATCCTGTATTTTGGGACATAAGCACCATAGCCTACAATACCTACAGATTTACTAGGCTTCATTTACTTCCTCCTCTAACAAAGACGACTTACTACAGATAAAAGAGATATAACCGGTACGATGTAATAGATGGAAAATAAAATATATATAAATATTTCGGTATTAGTGGAATATTATATCGACAAGAAACGTCATTTCCTAATTTCCTTTATGTAAATTGATTTTTCATTGTTGAAATCAATTTTTACTTTGTCAAGATCGATTTTACCGACGAGATTTGTGCCGTCAAACTCTTCACCAGTCGGACCGTATGACTTATCATCTTTCAATCTGACCCCTATGAGTCCCTTGTGCTGCCTTGACATGTTTGTGACACCAACGTCCCCTCTCTTTGAAGCTTCAACAGGCATATTTTCAGGCGTAAGTCCGCCAGCCTCAACGCTGCCCCCTTCAAACGCAACAAGAGAGACAGTGGGATGGGCAAACTGAATATCGAGCTTCCCAATGGGTTTGTTGACAAGACCTGTGATCTTCCTGAAATATTTTACGGTGTTTGGGGCTGTATCCTCGAATAGTTCAATTTCAATGATGTTATTTCGATCAATACCTAAAGTTTTTGCTGATTTGTTTTTTATTACTTCAGACGTATATGGGGGCTCCTGCTCAACTATAAAAGCATCGTCAGATGTATCACCAGTTCTTTCCTGCTTTATGCCCTCTGCCTTGAGTTTTCCTTCAGCTTCTTTTTGAGTAAGCCCAAGTAAGGATAGACTAAGGGGTAGGGTCTTAACTGCAATCTTATCCCCTTTTTTTAACATCTCAATTAATTCTGACCCTGAAACAATCATGCCGGCAACGGAGTGATTTGGTGTTGTAATTCTTTCTTTTTTGTATATGTAAACTGCACCTGTGTCTTTGCCTTCAGTCCTTACTGAAACAGAATTCCTTTTTCTTAGATTGGAATTTTCATTAATTACATCAAAACCTATCAAACTCTGTGAAGCCACATAAGATTCATTTACATCATCAACAGTTATTTGACCATCTTTGGTAAGTGAAAATATGTGCTCCATCGCCATAGGAGTATTATCTTGAAGTTTAATTTTGATATGGGTAAATATTTTTTCACCATTCTTTGGTTTATATGAGAGGTCAGTTGTAGTCTCA
This sequence comes from uncultured Thermococci archaeon, assembly GCA_964621955.1. Lineage (GTDB taxonomy): Archaea > Methanobacteriota_B > Thermococci > Methanofastidiosales > Methanofastidiosaceae > Methanofastidiosum. The sequence goes on along the minus strand of CAZUMN010000045.1, from coordinate 1,906 downwards.
AAATCTTTCTCAACGGTGAAAACTTCAACAGGATCAATTGAGATAATCTCATCTTCCTCTTCTATCAAAGATATGATATGCCTCCCTTGGGTAATTTTCCCAAGAGTGTTCTTAGTCCCATAGTTTCCTTTCTGCATCTTTTTTGAAAGGACAATATATGTGGTGTTATTATCAAATCCAGCAAGAGTGAAAAAAACATCCCAGGGGGCGTAGGTCTGCTCCTCCTTCGTGGGTTTTAAATCTGTAGGGACTGAGCCTATCGCGATAAGTGTTGAAGTTTTCCACCTAACGCCCTTTTTTTCAAACTGTTTTGATATTTTTTTAAATAGCCTTCCCTCTTCGGTATCTTTGATTTTGATGACAAAAGACCCTTTAGTAGTTTTTACGAGAAACTCATCGAGGTATGAGGAAGTTTCCTTCTCCTTCTTTATTATCCCAAGTGTAGTTCCTTTTAGATAAGAGATATTGTTATCAGAAAAAATTTCTTTTAATGGAGCCCCATCCTTTGCCTCGATTTTATTGCCATCAATTTCAATTTGCATGGTCATACCCTCATCAATACGATGTCCCTAATATGCTCCTCCTTCTTACCTTTGAATGCGTCAAAGACTTCTCGCCTTTCCTTGCCTTTTGAGTTTCTATATACTACAAGCCAGTAGGGGAGATAAACTTCCTCAGTTCTCCAGATCTTAGCGTTCCCAAGTGTTTCAATCCCTCTAGACACATCATTTTTTGATATAAGCGATTCAACTACCCTGCCATTAATCTCTTTGCTCTTAAGGGAAACATCCAGTTTTTTAAGTTTTTTGTCCTCAAAGCCCTTGACCAATTTAAATTTAATCTTTGGTTTGACACTTAGATTGCTACCGTCCTGCTTATACTCTAAAAGCCCTTTTGCTTCAAGAGCTGACATCAAAGAATGGGTCTTTCTAGGGGTGAGCCCAGTTTCATTTTTTATTTCTGAAATTGTCGAATACTCCCTATCAATAAGGTAATTTAAAAACCATTTCTCATCAGATTTAAGTTTGTATATTTCTGTAAATCCTACAGTCCTTGAAATTTTTCCGTCCCAGATGACAAGCTCTCCTGTAATACCGTCAAAGAAGCATGACATGCTCTTGTAACTGCCTTTTTTTGGCATATAATCGAAAAATACCATGACAAGCGGATAATAGATAGGAACGATTTCTTTTAGTTCCTCTGACCTTAATGATATTTTTTTTCTGTTTTTAATTGCAATCTCTCTCATCGTATCATAATCGATTTCAGAGGATATCACAGGAGCGATCTTTATACCCTTAAAAGCGGCTTCCCCGACCTCATCATATTCAGTTTCAAATTCATCGATGAGTTCAACTTCTTCTAGAGAATCCTCTTCCTCGTCGATCATTGGTATGTCAATTACAACTGGCTTTGGCTGGGGTTTTGGCTTTACTTCATCTATTATATCAAATTCACCATCTAGCCTTAGCTCCTCTATAATATCCTCAAATGAGAACTTGAGCTTATACTCCTCATTTGCTATGTTTACGACTTCCTCCATCTCAGCAAGCGGCCTCTTCTGCCGATATTTTTCTATAATAAGATTCTTAACATTCTTCTTCATGAGCTCTGGATCAATATCAAGCATGGGCTGCCTTTCCCTTCCCTCATGCTGACTTATCCTCGGCCTTACTGAGATTAAAAAAGCCCTGGATGTTGACTCCTCTTTGTCACCGATGATAGCACTTCCTATCGGAAGTGACCTTATGAATCTAAAATCAGAAAGTTTATTTGGAATCTCAGAGGGCATTCTCTGGAGAACGGCCTTTATATCGTCCTGATAAACTAATTTATGGCATATTAGTAAATCAACTTGCGATAATATCCTTGAATCGATTGCCGAGGGCTGCTGTGTTGCAAGAAC
>CAZUMN010000044.1:8319-9222 GCA_964621955.1 uncultured Thermococci archaeon | reverse complement strand
ATAATTTCTATTTTTAACCTCTTGTAGAGCTTGGCTATATATTTTTTCTAAAAAAGCTAAATGAATGTCCGACATACAACTATAATAGTTGTTGTTTGACCTCTTTTGCAAGTATCTCCATCATAGGTACTGCCACAGAATTGCCTATTTGCTTATATAACTCACCGTTTTTACTAACTTTAATGTAATTATCAGGAAAACCCATAAGTCTAAAACACTCATTAATGGTTAACTTTCTAACAATATTACCATCGTAAATCCAGAATCTACCTGATGTTTCCTGTGAAGGTAAAGTAGGGTGTGTACCATTAACATTATAAATTCTGTTTGGTTGCTTATGCACCCTAGATAAATGTTCTGTGTTAGGTCTAACACCGTTCTTTCTTATAGTTTTGTTTCTATATCCACAAAATACTAGACCACTAGATTGTCTTTTCCATAGCTTTTCAGGGAGAATAGTGTATTCCTCGGGCTTTAGTATCTCAAAATCGGAGGATTCCTCTAAAATATCCTTAATATTCCTTTTTGGTAGCTTTTTTAGTTTTGCAAAATCGAAATAGGTTTTTTTTGAGCCTACAATTATAATTCGTTCCCGATTCTGAGCTAATCCAAAATCAGACGCATTCAAAATCTTCCAATTAACATAATAGCCCTCATCTTCTAAGCTTTTTATAATAACTTTTAAAGTTCTTTTTTTATCGTGGTATTTTAAATGTTTAACATTTTCTAAAAATACTACTTCGGGTTTTTTTTCTCTTATAATCTCTAAGATATTAAAAAATAAAGTTCCTCTAGTATCCTCAAACCCCATCTGTTTTCCTGAAATAGAGAAAGGTTGACATGGAAAACCACCTGTTAAGATCCTATGGTTAGGAATGTTCTTTGGATCAACCTTAGTAATAT
>CAZUMN010000044.1:0-8291 GCA_964621955.1 uncultured Thermococci archaeon | reverse complement strand
CCTGATATGTTGCTACACAATGATCATTAATCTCGGAGGAATAAACACACTCACCACCAGCACTCTCAAAACCTATTCTTATACCGCCAATTCCTGCAAATAAATCTATAAAAGTAAATTTCGTATTATCTTCGGTATTCATATTATTTATATACTAAAGATTATCATATGATAATTCAAGGGAGTAAACTCTATTCAGACTAGAGAAATAAGTTCCAACTAAATCCCAACTGCCCAGCCAAATTGAAAAATCACGGCTTTTTGCCACAACACCAAGTTCCAAAACATCTTAAAAAGCATAGGCCGATTTGAACTTTGGAACTAGCTATGTATTTTCTAGAGTAAGTTCCAATATATAGTTATGGGAAATGTAATTACCAAAGTGGGGTGAATTCAGTGCCTACATTATTTTTAATCCTAGAGTCTTCTAAAGCGTTTTTAAACTCATTGTCAACCTCACTAAGCTGACTCACTTTATTACCGTTCTCATGTATTATCTCGGGATCAATATGTCGAAACTTTTTGTAAACGACCTTTGTTTTAACATTGTCATTCATGTATATTTCTTTTCTTGAAGCCATAGTATAAAGCTTACTGACTAGCAATTCGTGTTTTGAATCTAAAATCTTGTCTACTAGCATACTGTCATCAAGATCAAAGTCGTTTAAGTTTAAGACATTAAGCTTAAGTGCTAATTTTAGTATCTCGGAAAAGTGATAATATCTGATTGCAGCTTCAGGGGATCCCCATTCGTTATTTTGAAGAGATAAGAATTTATAAGCATACTCTCTTGCAACTTCCTTGTCTTTACACACAATACGACCATTTTTAACTACTAGATTATCTAGCACTTTTCTTCCAAATTCTGGTGTAAGAGACCTTATAGAATATTCAATTCTGTCAGCACATAAATAAGGAATTTCGTAATCCAATAACTTGAATTTATCTAGGTCGAATATTTCCTGAGGATCAAGATTTGCCTCTGTAAGTAATTGCTTAATAGAAGATTTTTCTATGAATTTGCTATGTAGCTTATCTTGCGCATCTTCTGAATCTCCATTCTTGGTGTAGTCCTTTATTATCCAGTCATAAACATGTGAAAATGCCTTGTGAGAGATATCATGCAATAACCCTGCAATTTGTTCTTTGTAATCAGCGTTTAATTTATTTAGTATCAGGTATACACCTATAGAATGCTCATATCTCGGAAATCCCCTAAAACAATAATATTTTTCAGGAACACCTTGGCAAATAATTTTCTTAAGTCGTTGAAACTCAGGATTTTCGATAATTTTTATTACTACAGGGTTATCAATAACTACTGATCCGAATATTGAATCTTCGTATACCATAGGTCGATTATACAACTATATAGTTTGATTCTGATAACAAAGTTCCAACTAAATCCCAACTGCTCAGCCAAGGTTTTTTCTTGTCAAATGAACCTATAACTATATTCACTAATCCATTTTAAAATTGTTATATAATTACTTTATGAGTGATATTGAAGTTAATAATTCTAGTATTCAAGGAAAAGGAGTTTACGCAACTAAAGATTTCAAGAAGGGTAGTGTTGTTTTAGAAATTGACGACTCACATATTGTTAAAGATACTAATACTTTAACTAAAGAACAATTTGAATTTCATTGCGACTACCTATCAAATGGAGCTATAGTTTTGATGCAAGAGCCTGAAGTTTATATTAACCACTCTTGCAATCCTAATACGTATGTAAAAACTGTAAATGGGGTAAGAAAAGTTTTTGCAATGCGTGAGATTAAAACTGGAGATGAGATTACTTATGATTATGCAATAAATGGTGAAAACGCTGGTACATTTAAATGTAAATGTGGGGCTAAAAAATGCAGAAAAATCTATAACGGAAGCTTTTTCAAACTTCCCAAAGATCTTCAGAAAAAATATATACCTTATCTAGACGACTGGTTTGTAAAAGAACACCTAAAAGAAATAGAGATTATCAAGCAATTCTGAGGTTTTTATAAGATCCAACTAGTTAACATACCGTAAGCTAAGATTTGCAAAGTGTTTCAAAGGATTGTTTCTAACCATTATTCCAACCATATCACTTGGTTTGAAAATTTATTTTTTTCAAATCGGTAAAATTTTCACTACTACTGCATTTTACTTATATTAAAACCTATAATATAATCTGAAAAATCAAAGAAAAGGAGTTGAAGAAAATGGGACCAAGAGATTTAAGTTTTCAGCCAGAGTGGGACGAATTAATGGAAAGGGGAATAAGACTAAGGGAGACAGGAGATTGTCCAGATCTATATACATCAGTTGATATCTTAAAGATGGCTGCTGAAAAAGCACCTACATTAGCAGACAGAATGACTGCAAAAAACGAGGAGGGACTTACTCACTTTCACATGGGGAATTATACGGAAGCGGTTGATACCTGGAATTTGGTATACACCACATCAAAAGTTCAAACCCCGCAGCTTTTGTATCCAATGGCAGCAGCGTTAAGAAACCTTTCACGAAAGGAACTTTGCGAAAATGAAAAAGATTTTGAAGAAGCTGTTGTTAAAGCAAACGAAGCATATGATTTGGCGGTAATGCTAGACAGACGTGATTTGGCTTGGTTTGCACATGGACTATTTTCGGCAAAACTCGCTCGCATGAAATTACAAAAAAGATATGACGGGTTAATTTTGAAGGAATTGGTAGGAGTGGAAAAGCACTATCTCTTTAAGTTCTGGAAAAAAGCTACATTAACGGAAATAGGAGTTTGGTTCGGAGCTTTGTTAATGGATTATGCTGTTGTATATAACAATGTTTCAAGACCACTATTAAAGATCGCAAGGTTTATTTCCAGAGCTTTAATGCTAAGAAGAAGGGAGGAGCAAATTACCAGATTACTAGATGAAATGTCTTACTAAGACTTACTAGTATTTTATAAAGCCCCTAGTGATTAATCGCGAAGGGCTTTTCTTTTTATTTTAAGACTATTTCTTCTTATTGATATTATCTACTGTAGTTACTATTACAGCGTCGGTGTAAAATATTCTTATGAAAATAAGAAAAGCTACAACAAAAGACGAGTCTTCCATCTCAGATATGTTTTATAAGTTGTATCCAAAAATTAAAATTAAAAAAGACCCAATAACGATAAATTCTATAAGGGCAAGTTGTTTTACTCTAGTTGCGGAGGATAAAGAGAAAATTACAGGATTTGTTATAGGTACAGTGATTACCTACGGACCTTGTAGATATGGTTATATTGAAGAATTATATGTGGAAGATACAGCCAGGAGAAAGGGTACAGGTAAAAAGCTCATCAACGCACTTCTTCAAAGGTTTAAAAACCTAAATACTTGGGCAGTTTTTGTAATGACTGTAGAAAATGACTCGATAGCTCAATCATTTTATAAACAAATGGGATTTAAAAAGAGCAAGGGGTTGTGGTTATATTCGGAAAACGCCTGAATTGACTATATTCAACTCTCGTTTTCCTGAATTTTTTTTAATACCCAATTAGTTACTGCATCTATTTCAAAAGTTGTAAAGGATGAATATAAAATGTTATCAACGACATCCTCAACCCAATCTTCTTCTATTATTTTGTCTTGGGGTACTATAAGAGTTATTTTTAATTTCGGTAAAGATCTAACAAAATTACTGGCTCCCTCCATTCCAGACTGTTCCATTCTATTTGCTAAATTATTCAAACCAAGATTTCGAAGTCTTTTCGGATGTCTTATTTTACTTAAACCTTTAGCTGTGGTTTCTATCGACTTTTGGTAATTATCAACTTGAGATTTAAATCTATTATCTATATTTCCTGATTTGGCTTCTCCAACACCGCAAATTTGAATAAATCCTTCCGATGTTAGTTCTATATAAGTTGCATCTGGTAATCTATATAAATTGATGCTTCCTTCAAGTCCATATCTTTCAGGATTTTGCATTACACTTAATATTTCGTTTGATAAATCTTCCATTTCTCTCATTTTAGTAGAGTCTTTTAAGATATTTTCATCAAACCTTTCTTTAACAATATGAGGATCTAAAGCAACAAATCTTTCAAAAATCTCACCTTTTAAGTGCCCACGTATAAAATTCTCCGGATGCTCGTTAAAATAGTCAAGCTGATTAGATTTACCTTCTTCTTATCGTATTTTTTCGTTTCTAATAACATTATAAATATGCCCTGTCATCTCTTGTACAAAATTATCTCCTAGTGAGTTAAGTACAACCATCTGCTCATCTCTACTATCGGAACGTTCTCGTTGAGGTAACGTGTTTATGACATTTAATAATTGTTGTGAAAAAGGATCTGCGGATCTCTCATTATCGTTTAATACAGAGAATATTTCTTTCATGATTTTATTATATATCAATTACATAGTAGTAAGTTTAAATTTATAATCTTATATAATTGGCTTTTGTAAATAAATGGATACAAATATTTTCTTATTGTCGTTTCTGATTGTATCTTCAAAATGTGCTAATATCTTCCTAAAAATAGAGAAAGGAGTTGAAAATGTGGTTTGTAAATTTAATGAGAGTTGTGAGATTTTTACTCTCCTTCAGATTGAACGTTAATGTAAATGGAAGAGAAAACATTCCTGAAAATGGTCCAGTGATTGTATGTTTTAATCACACCGACATTCTTGATCCTCTTTACATCATGTTTGCACTCATGAAAGATATGTGGGTACTAGTAGGATCTAGTTATAGCAAAAACATTATTATATGGTTTTTCTCTATGACTGGAAAGGCGATATTAGTTGATAGAAACATAACTGATATAAATGCTCTAAATAAATGTATTGAGATTTTAAAAGCTGGTAAATTTTTGGGGGTTTCTCCAGAAGGAACTAGGAGTAAAAAAGGATTATTAGGCAAAGGTAAATTTGGATTGGGCTATCTAGCAGGAATGACAGATTCAACAATACTTCCTCTTGGTCTAGCAGGTTCCTACGGAGCTTCAAAAAGAATGTTAAGACAAAGTCTATGGAAAAAAGTTGAAGTAACTGTAAACATAGGGGAGCCATTCAAGCTAGAAGGTATTGAAGAACTGAAAAATGAATTGACCCAAGAAACCACTGAAGAAGATAAGAAAAACATAATGATAATCTTAAGAAAGTGGCGAGATGTAACAAATTCTCAAATAATGCCAAAAATTGCAGAACTGTTACCAACTGAAATGAGAGGGGATTTCGAATAATAGAATATCTGTAAGCGACAAAGGCTATTTTAACTTTATGTTTTAATAGCCTTTAAAATAAATAGAAGTATAATATTATTTATGAAAAAAACCTTAATTATCTTAGGAATTTCAATCTTAGTGATTGGATTAATCCCTGGAAAATTTTACCAAGTGAGTTTAAAATGTAATGAGATTAAATTAAACGGAAAATCATACACAGAATGTCCTACTGGGGGATGTTTTGGGCGATGTGAGGGTATTATTCTCAATGAGACTTGCGAAAAATATAATTATAAAACTGATTGCGAAATTACTTGTTTAGGTCTGGTTCAGGGTTCCTGCGGAGTGAATCCAGTAACTGCCAAAATCGCGTTTATTTATTCCCTTCTCTTTAAATAACTATTTTTCACACAATGACTCAAGCTAAATGGAAAACACTTTCAACTAAAATTGTACATAAAAATCCTTGGTACAGCGTCCGAGAAGATAAAATTATTAAACCAACTGGTGAAAAAGGTAAATATTATGTGGTAGTCCAAAAACAAAGTGTTTTTATGGTTGCATTTGACGAAAATTTAAATGTTTATTTAATAGAGTTATTTCGATATACAACTAACTTAAAATCAATTGAGGTTCCTGGCGGGGGTATAGAAAAAGGTGAAGCTACGTTAAAAGCTGCTAAAAGAGAACTCCAAGAAGAAACTGGAATTATAGCTAAAAAATGGAAAGAAATTGGTGTTGTTCAATTAGAAAACGGAACATCGGATGCAATCGGTCACTTATTCATAGCTGAAGAACTTAATTTTAGAGAAATTGATAAGACCTCAGAAGAGGGCATAAATAAAATTATTAAATTGCACTACACAGAAATATTGAAATTAATAAATAAAGGTAAAATAACTGATAGCATTTCGATTGCAGCTTTGACTAGATCTTTTTTGTACAAGAAACTTATTTAATCTGTGCTGTGTTAAAATCAAACTATGTTTAAAAAAATCTCCAAACCATTTTTAGGTTTTTTACAAGCTAGTGGTTTAGTTACTTATATTCTTATTGTTTCTGTTTTTTTAAATAATGTTGATAATATTTTTCACAAAGATACTGGGGAATACATGGCCCCGATTTTAATGTTATTGCTTTTTATCATTTCTGCGGTTATATCTTCCTCTCTAGTATTAGGTAGGGCAGGGGTATTATTCTGGGAAAAGAAATTTTCAGAAGCTTTTACTCTTCTAGCTTGGACAATGGGTTGGGGAGTATTTTATTTTTTACTCCTTCTGACAGTTCTTTTTCTAGTATAATTTCACTTTTTATAAGTTAAAAATTTAAACGATTAAATTCTAGTATTAAAGTGAAAATATCCCGTTTATCTCAATTTACAATATCTCGACAGTCTAAAGACCTTCCTTCATTTTAATATTTAACTCAATTTCTTTATCTTCATTCCATCTATAAATTTTAACTTTTACTTTATCTCCAACTTTTGTTTTGTTAACCAACTCGCTTAGACTTTTTTCCGATAATTTAACACCATCGAAAGATATTATGATATCTCCTTCTTTAATCCCACCTTCATCTGCGCTCGAATCTTTAACAACCTCGGTTACATAAGCTCCAACAGGGATTTCGTTTTTTAAGGCTGCTTGTTCTGAAATCACGCTGTATTTAACTCCCAACAAAGCTCTTTCAAATTTTCCTGTATTTTCAAAATTATCTAAAGATTTCTTTAAGACATTTACAGGAATGGAAAAACCAATATTTTCTGCATTACTTGAAACAGCCACGTTTATTCCAATTACTTCACCACATCTGTTAATAAGCGGTCCTCCAGAATTTCCTGGATTTATTGCCGCATCTGTTTGAATAACGTTTTCAATTGACTCTACAAGGCCTCCGTAACCATCACTAGCGGTAATACCTCTTCCTAAGCCTGAAATTACCCCCGTAGTTACGGTGTGTCTAAATTCACCTAAAGCAGTTCCTATGGCCACTACATCCTCACCAACCCTAATTTTATCTGAATCACCTAAAATAATTGAGTCAACTTTTAAACCATCGACCTGCAAAATAGCCAAATCATTAGCAGGATCTCTGTAAATTTTTGAAACTACATATTCATTATCATCTTTATCAACGATTTTATATTCAGCCTTTGTATCTGATACAACGTGTCTATTAGTAATAACAAATTTTTCTTCTCCAACGACAAACCCGGTCCCGATGTCTTGTTGTACTTCCTCATAGTCTTCAGGACTGAAACCCGGAGATAAATTAAAAAAACCAAAAAGATCAAGACCACTCCTAACGTTAGATTTTAAATTTAACCTTTTAACTGCCACTGTAACAACAGAATCAGATAACTCTTCAGTAATATTTGCGGTACTTTCATTACATGAAGATAAATCATACCTTCTTTGTTTTTCTGATATTTTCTCTTCATTCTCTTCAATTTTGTTAGAAAAGAGAAATTTATTAAATAGTCCTGAATTACCACTCTTACCCAAGTACACACCGCCTACAAAGACGGAAATAAGAATAAATAAACCTAGAATCCAAAAAAATAAAATGTTTTTAATCTTTTTAGCAACATTTATCATGCTATCTCCTTTTGTAGGCGGCTTTGCACCAAATTAAATTACTGTATTTCAATCTTTTTAGACTTAACTTCATCCGATTTAGGTAGTGTTAAAGTAAGAACGCCATCTTCATATTTAGCCACAGCTTTATCACTATCAAATCTTGTAGGTAAATTGAATGTTTGTTCAAAAGAGTTATCAATGCTCTTAAAGTAATAGTTTTTCTTATCAGTAACTTTCTCTTCTTCTTTTTTTGAGTTTCCTTTAATGGTTATAGCCTCAGGGGTTGTTGTAATCTCAATATTGTCTTTATTTACCCCCGGCATTGCCATTTTAATAAAGAAATTATCTCCTTCTTCCCAAACATCTGCATAAAGGTTTTTAGATGGAAAAGTTTTATCGAAAACCTCATCCATCCAAGAATTTGATGAAATAAAATCATCTAGCATAGATCTAAACGGAACGTAAGGTGCTAACCCATTACTATTATTTCTTTTTACTATTTTCATATAGTCCTCCTTTTTAAAATTTATAAT
>CAZUMN010000043.1:0-9284 GCA_964621955.1 uncultured Thermococci archaeon | reverse complement strand
AAATTTGCATGAAATGTAACGCGAGAAATCCATGGAAAGCTGAAAGCTGCAGAAAGTGTGGATACGCAGGATTGAGAGGAAAAGCAAAAGAATCAAGAGTATAAAATAGGTAGTAAATCTTTTATTCCATCAACTTTTTTATCTCCTATTTTTATTCCTATGAAATGGCATCCAGCACCTTTAGCTGCAGCCATATCCGATTTGGTATCTCCTACAAACATCATCTTTGTAATTGGTACTTTTAATATTTCTGAAGCTTTTAGAAGCATGTCCGGGTGTGGCTTTGGCCGTTTAACATCATCAAGGCACATTATAACTTCAAAATACTTGTGAAGGTCAAAATAATTAAATGTTTTGTCAAGGTTGATCCTTGGTGTATTTGTTGCAACACCAAGCCTAAATTCTTTTAAAGCGTCTAGAGTTTCATGGACCTTTTCATGGAGTTTCATCAAATGTACATTATTTCTTTGATTCCTTAATGCAGCATCAACTGCATCTTTCCCAAGGCCGTATCTTTTCAAGTCCTCTTCGACTGAAGGGCCCCAAAATATCTCCCTGTAAGTCTGTCTATCGACTGCGTCCTTACCAAACTCAACTAAGGTCTGATTAAAAGAGGTAAACCAACTTTCAAAAGAGTCAAGCAAAACACCATCGACATCGAAAATAATAGCTTCAATTTCCATAAGCGTAAGGTTAGAATTCTTTATTTAAGTTTTGTTATAGTAAAATATATAAGATTTGAAGTATAAAGTTATTATTTGGATTATAATTTTTTATATAAGAACAGGAGGAGGAATGAAAAATGAAGTTTGTAATATCAAGAGTTAGCAAAGACAATTCAAACCCCGAAGACCCTCCCTGTACTGATGCCCAATTTGATAAAATAAACAAATGTTGGGTGAAAGAATTAATTGACTTGAAGGATCTCATGAGGTTCTTCAGTAAGTACGGAGATTTAGTAATAAAAGAAAATGAGCAGACCCAGATGGCTGAGATAGTAATATATGACGATTGGGAAGAAATAATGACAAAATTGAAGAGATAAATTATTTCTTTTCAAGTATTTTTATCAGATGCCAGCCAAACTGCGTTTTAACAGGCCCAACTACTGATCCCACATTTCCCTCAAAGGCGGCCTTTTCAAATTCCTTTACCATCTTCTGTCTTGAAAAAAATCCTAGATCGCCACCCTTTTTACCTGAAGGGCATTGAGAGAATTTCTTTGCAAGTTCAGAGAAGTTGTCTCCTCTTTTTATTTTTTCAAGAACTTCTTTTGCAAGTTCTTCTGATTTTACTAGAATATGTGCAGCGTGAACTTCTTTTACCATAAATTTGATTTTAAAATATTATATAAAAGAGTTACTGAATATTTGCGCAGCGCTTTATTTTTCTGCAAGATATACTCCAAGTATAACAAGCGCTCCACCAAGCACTGTGAATAATGTAATTACTTCTCCAAGGAGAAACCAAGCCATTATTGCAGTGACAACAGGAACGAAATATAAAAACATTGCAACATTTGACGCCTTTTCACATTTAAGTGATCTATTCCAACATATATATGCAAACACTGAGCACAAAAGAGAGAGGTACAAAACTGAGCCTATTCCTAATTCGGTAACATTTCGTATAAAAGAAAATTTTGATTCAAAAAAAGCCATTGGAAATAAGAATAAAGCACCAAAAAAGAATGAAAAAGAAGTCACAGATAGGGGGGTTCTTTGTTCCATTGCTTTTTTGCCTGCTATAGAATATGCCGCCCAAAATATACCTGTCAGCACTATTAAGATATCTCCAATATTGATACTCTGAAATCCTGAGAGTGAACCATTGATTACAATTATAATTGCGCCAATAAAGGAAACAAATATCCCAAAGGCCGTTTTTTTGTTAAGTGCTTCACCCAGAAAAATCATTGCAAAAATTGCTATAAAAGGAACATTGAAATTTATTAGAATTGATGAGTTTATTGCAGATGTAAATTTTAAAGCATATACTTGAATTGCCTGTACTAGGGTTACACCAATAAGGCCAAGAATTGAAAAAGTAATAATTTCATTTTTATTAATTCTAAGACTATTCTTTCCTTCAAGCTGATATGTAATTGCAACAATTACGGGGCACGCAATAAGAAATCTAAAGAATGCGAGTGAATAAGGGGGGATTTCTGTTAATCCCCACTTTATAGCAATCCACGATCCAGACCAAATTAAGACTAAAGCTACTAATTCTAAGAATGTCCTACTTCTCATTTGGCATCTTTTCCTTTATTTTGCAAGCTCTGAAAGATGTTTTATTCTTTTAAGCATATTCGGATGTGTGCTCATAAGTTCCATTATGCCGGCGGACGCACCAACTCTAACGCCCCCCTGTCTTACAGCCGCAAGTTCATTTCTGTCAATATGCCCGCTCATATCTCTGTCAACTTCAGTAAGCTCGTTAAAGTCCCCTCTTGCTTTAGTTGGATCATTTAAGAAGAAAGCTTTAATCCCTTCGACTCTTTGTATCTCTTTTGGATTTGTCTTTGCAGTTCCATATGAAAGTTTATAGAGTGCAGATGCTAAATTATGGGGTTCATTTCCTATATCTGCGCTTCCTTTGTCTGCATAGTATTCCCTTATTCGTGAACCATACATAACTAATAAATTTGTAATGAAATAGATAACTAATGCAGCTATCCCAACTATAGCTGTTCCGCCTCCATCTCTGCTGTTACTTCTAACGCCTCCTCCGTACATTGAAGAAATATACATATAGTATGCTATCATTGGAATTGCACTCAAAAGAGTAATAATCGCCATATCGCTATGTTTCACATGTGAAATCTCGTGGCCTATGACTGCTTTTAACTCGTCTTCTGAGAGTAAGTTCATAATGCCCTCTGTTACGCATACTCTTGCATCGCCCTTTGATTTACCAAATGCAAATGCATTAGGCATTGGTGTGGGGCAGATGCCAACTCTAGGTGTTTTCTTTAAGCCTGCCATTCTAGCTTGTTCTTCGACCATTCTGTAGAGCTTTGGATTATCCCCTTCAGTGATGTACCTTACCTTCATAGAAGATTCAACCATCTTTGGTCCAATCATATATTGAACAAAGATCATCCCTAGCGCCATTATAACTGCGTAATTAACAAAACTCTGCCCAGAATATCCAACGGCAGCTCCTGCAAAGAGTAAAAATCCATATATTATTACAAACATTAATCCAATTAACATGTACATTCTTGCCTGTAGCCACATAATACCACCTATAATCAAATGAATGTATTATTATTTAAACATTTCTTATAATCTTTTGAGAAAATAGGATTGCTTAAGCCTTAACTGAAGTGCGACTGGCGGGATTCGAACCCGCGCTTGAAGCTTGGGAAGCTCCAGTCCTAACCACTAGACTACAGTCGCTTCTAGTAAAAATGTGTAGATACAAATTTATAAATTTATCTTCTCATAAATTCTGCCGATAATAAATCCAATAGCAGTACAAGTTTCAAGAGAAATTCCTTCACCAGTTATATCAAGGTGGTAAGTTGTCATCTTTCTTATTTCTCTAGGAAGGCCTCTTCTGCCAAGTCCAATAAATAAAACAGCATCATCGCCTTCTCGAATATTCTTTGCTATGGTACTCAAGTCACAACTCTTTTCTGGCTTTGAAGTTGTAGATATGAAGACACCTTTTAGTTTATTGGGATCATCAGTAGCTATCAGCTTGCTGTGTTTGATAAGCTCTTCAATATATTTGCCACCATCTCCTATGGTCGTGTTTTCCTTTACTTCTTTCAAAAGAAATTCTTTGTAATCCTCCTTGAAGGGAAAATCGAAAAGACAAAGATCAAATCCAGTATAGTAGCATAGTGGAGCTGCTCTTGCAATGTTCCTTGAATGGATATCATGCCATTTCAATTTGTCATAAGTATTTACAATACAGATTGTAACTTTTCCTTTAGGGTTTCTTTGTTGACTCACCTTTAACAACTCCTGTTGCAATAATATGGGATACCCGTAGGGGCTCTGGAATATTAGAGTGCATCGATGAAATCCTGATCAATTCTCTTGCATCTTCTTCTTCTATGCCCTTTATCTGAAAGAAAATATCCGATTTTTCTTGAACTTTTCCTTCATAGATTTTACCTGCCTTTTCTATGATTTCAAGTCTTTTTTCTTTATGATTGAGATTTGCAAGTGCTTTTTCTATAGATTTAAGGTCAGGCATTTTTCTCATAACAACTACTACCGGGAGTCCTGTCTCGTGATTAAGATTTTCAATGTCTACAAGATTGAATCCAGCTATTGTAATCCCTTTTAACATGATCGCCCTTAAGTCCTTGTAACGAGCTTTACGGATCATGTTCATAATTTTTTCTGTTGCATCAAGGCCATCTCTTTCAACATTTGTACTTATAACACCATCTATCCAAAAGCCACCTCTGACGAGAGCACCAACGACAAGAACCTCACTATCTTCTCTCGTAAAATTTGAGTCATCAATTCCAAGGATTCTTATCTCCTTCTTTATCCTCATCATCTTAGAATAGATGTAAGTATTAATATGTTTAAGCCCTAGAAGTAGTGGTCAATAAAATACGAAAATGCCTCTGCTATTGCTTTTCTCTCTTCTTCAGGCTCGTTTAGATCTTTCCCACTAAGCTTTTCAGAAAGAATGTCTACGGCATCATCAATAGTGAATACTTTTTCAATGTATCCTTTACCAATCAATGCCTCAACAAAATCCCCCCTCATCTTCTTGTCACTCCTTCTTGGAGATTTTATCTTTGATTTTGTTAAAGCATCTGAGAGAGCAATATTTGAGACTTTTTTGCCCGTATATCTACCCTGAACTCTTGATTTTGCAGCTGAATACAAAAAGTTCACAACAGCATCACCAAAGGCGGAGAGATTCGAATCTTCAGAGATTTCTTCCATGAAAAATCTGGATTAATTTAATTTATAAATCTTCACAGGAGAATAATAAAACTTATAATAAGTGAATTCTATAATATTATAGGAAAGTGATTTTTCATGTTTGATATCATTGTTTTGGCCAGCCTTAAAGAAAAAATTGATTTCTGGAAAAAGGAGAAGTATTCAAAGATAATAACGAAATTTCCGGAGAGAAGGATGCAATTTTCCACATCGTCTGACATCCCGGTAGATGTTCAGTATACGCCTCTTGACATTGTTGATTTTGATTATACAAAAGACCTTGGTAATGCCGGAGAATACCCATATACTAGGGGGGTACAACCAAATATGTTCAGGGGCAAGCTCTGGACAATGAGACAATACGCAGGGTTTGGCTCTGCCGAGGAAACAAATAGAAGATACAAGTATCTCTTATCGGAAGGTCAGACCGGGCTTTCTGTTGCATTTGATCTTCCCACGCAGATAGGATACGACTCAGATAGTCAAATGAGCTTTGGTGAAGTTGGGAAAGTTGGAGTTGCTATAGATTCACTTGAGGACATGGAGACTCTATTTGATGGAATTCCACTTGACAAAGTTTCTACTTCAATGACTATTAACTCAACAGCTGCAATTCTTCTTGCCATGTATATAGCCGTGGGTGAAAAACAAGGAGTTACACCTGAAAAATTAAGAGGTACTATACAGAATGATATATTAAAGGAATATGTAGCAAGAGGAACATATATCTTCCCTCCCAAAGAATCAATGAGGATAATCACAGATATTTTTGAATACTGCACTAAAAATCTCCCTGAATGGAATACAATTAGTATAAGCGGATACCATATTAGGGAAGCCGGAGCAACAGCAGCACAGGAAGTTGCATTTACACTTGCAGATGGCGTCGCCTACGTTGAGGCGGCCATTAAAGCAGGGTTACAGGTAGACGAATTTGGAAAAAGACTATCCTTCTTTTTTAATGCACATAACAATTTTATAGAAGAGATAGCAAAATTCAGGGCCGCAAGAAGAATATGGGCAAAAATAATGAAAGAAAGATTTGACTCCAAAGATCCAAAAGCTATGATGTTGAGATTCCACACTCAGACAGGTGGAAGCACGCTCACAGCACAGCAACCTGAGAATAATATTATACGGGTAACGATGCAGGCACTGGCCGCTGTTCTTGGAGGAACACAATCACTACATACAAATTCAATGGACGAGGCACTTGCTTTGCCTTCCGAGAAAGCTGTTACAGTAGCTCTTAGGACTCAACAGGTAATTGCGCATGAAAGTGGCGTTGCAGACACAGTTGATCCATTTGCAGGTTCGTACTATCTTGAATATCTAACTAATAAGATTGAAGAGGAAGTAAATAATTATTTTGACAAGATCGATTCTCTCGGCGGAATGGTTAAGGCCATTGAAGGTGGTTATCCTCAAAAAGAAATTCAAGAAAGTGCTTACAAATACCAGAAAGCTATTGAAAAAAAGGATTTAATAGTCGTTGGCTTGAACAAATTTGCTATGGAAGAAAAACTCCCTGAAGAACTTTTGAAGTTAAATCCGGAAGTAGAAAAGATTCAGATTGAAAAACTAAAAAAATTAAAGGCGAGAAGAGACAATGTTAAAGTCAAAGAGATTTTGTCAAAAATTGAAGATGCTGCAAGAAGCGATAAAAATCTCATGCCTCTAATAATTGAAGCAGTTAAGTCTTATGCAACACTTGGGGAGATAAGCGATAGTTTAAGAAAAGTATTTGGGGAATATAGATCCTCAGTTATATTATAATATCTTTTTTTTATACCCCATATAAGAGAATATAAAGGATTCCCAGGGATAACTCTTTTTTACCTTTTTATCGTGGTAGCGATTTAAAACATATGCCATTATTATTGGGGCTACAGGGATTACGGAGACACCAGAGCCGATAAATAATCCCGTATTCTTTTTGACCTCATTTCCTTTCACGATATTTCTCATAGACCTTTTCATGATATAATATCCTGTATTCCAGCTCCACAGCATCGTTTGTTTCATAGAGGCTACGTGTCCTTGGGGAATTGTCTTTTTCTTTTTTACAGCCTTATAGAAATCTTCAATAGTGTTACCTTCAAATAGTGTATATGCATTTCCAACCATTCTTTCAGTGTGTGCGTCACTTCCAGCAATTGGGGCATTTTTTATTTTCTTGTTTTCTTCTGACGCTTTTCTATTAATTATGCCGTCTCTGTGAAATGCATTGAAAACTTCAATCCCGTCAAAATTTAGTTTATGTATTAGATCCTTAAAGCACGGGCATATCACGCTATATGGGTGAGGCACAATAGCAAGGCCACCTTGTTCCCTTACTCTATCTATTGATTCCTCAGCGGATAAATATGGCGGTATAGTCTCATTCAAGAAAAGTCCAAGTAACTCACCATCTGATGTTGAAATCTCTTCACCAACTATGATTCTAGACGGTGCGAGTTTCTCCGTTTCAATGCCACCTCTTATAGTGTCGTGGTCAGTTATCGCTAAGAAATCTATTCCCCTCTTATCCGCATATTTTAGAATCTTTTCAGGTCTAGAAATACAGTCAGGAATAACGGAGATTTTTTTAGAATTTCCAGAATATTTTGTGTGGATATGGGTGTCAACTTTTAGCATATCCGACAAAGAATTAGAATAATCCATTAGGAAAACAGATAAAAAATCACTTATAAACCTAATGCCTATGGTAAATACTACCCCGAAAGTTTTAAATACTCATTTTAATTATCTTTTTCTGATGGGAAAGATTAGGTCTTCCGAATCGGTATCAAGAAAATTATATTATTGTTTTAGCTTTAGGTATTGATACCTTTCACTGGCCGAATCCTTAGTTTCTCTTTCCAATCCCTTTTTAAGGAGGTTATTTTTATGGAGAGTTCTTTAGAGACTCTTAGAGAAGAAATTAACAGGATCGATGAGGATGTTATAGGTCTGCTTTCAAGAAGAATGGAAGTAGTAAAAAAGATAGCCGCCCTAAAAAAAGATAAGGGCATTTCAGTAGAGGATAGAGATAGGGAGAAAACACTTTTTCTTAATCTTGAAAGAGAGGCTAGGCGAAATAATATTAATGAAAAGTTCGTTTCGGAAGTCTTTGGAGTAATTGTTTCCCATTCAAAACTTATTCAAAATAAGATATTGGAGGAACAAAAATGATTGTTATAATGAAAGCAAAGGCTGAGGAGGAGGATGTTAATAGAGTCATAGATACGATACAATCCCTTGGTCTTAGAACGCAGTTGAATTTAGGTGCAGAACGGATGGTCGTTGCTGTAATAGGTGACATCAGCAAGATAGGAGAGGACAACTTCTTTAGGATCAGGGCAATGAAAGGTGTAGAAAACACAGTATTTGTTTCAAAGCCTTACAAATTAGTTTCAAAAGACTTCAAAAAAGAGCAGACAATAATAGATGTAGGCGGAGTAAAGATAGGCGGAAAGAAAATCGTTGTATTTGCAGGGCCATGTTCAGTTGAGAACAGAGATCAGATAATGGAAGTCGCTGAGAAGATAAAGAAAGCAGGTGCAAGCATGATACGTGGTGGAGCATTCAAACCACGTACATCTCCTAAAGATTTCCAGGGCCTCGGAGAAGAAGGATTAAAATTACTGTACGAAGCAAAGGAAGAAACTGGACTTCCAATTGTAACTGAAATCATGGATGCTAGGGATGTAGAACTTTTATCCGAATATGCTGACGTTCTCCAGGTCGGAACTAGAAACATGCAGAATTACACATTATTGAAAGAACTCGGAAAATGTGACAAACCTGTTCTTCTGAAGAGAGGAATGTGGGCAACAATGGCAGAATTTCTTGGAGCTGCAGAGTACATAATGAACGGGGGAAATGAAAAAGTCATATTATGTGAGAGGGGTATAAGGACTTTCTCTGATTACTCTAGAAATACTCTTGACCTTAGTATTATTCCAGCCATAAAAGATGAGAGTCACCTACCTATAATATCGGATCCAAGTCATGGTACTGGTAGGAGGAGTCTAGTCTTGCCCATGGCTAAAGCATCAGTCGCCTGTGGTGCAGATGGATTATTGATAGAAACACATCCTGATCCTGATAGGGCAATAAGTGATGCGGATCAAACTATTTCATTGAGTGCTTTTTCAAAACTCATGGAAGATTTAAAGCAGATTGCAAAAGCAGTTGGGAGGGAAATATAAATGATAATAATAATGAAGATGGGTGCAGAAGAAAGCCAAGTTCAAGAAACTATCAAAAAAATAAAAGATCTTGGTTTCAATACTCACCTATCGCAGGGAGAGAATAGAACTATAATTGGTGTAATCGGAGACGTATCTTCGATAGATGAAAGTGATGTTGAAAGATTAA
>CAZUMN010000042.1:0-9628 GCA_964621955.1 uncultured Thermococci archaeon | reverse complement strand
CCATTAAGGGATGTATGGTAATAAAACCATATGGTTATGCAATATGGGAAAGTATTAAGAATTTTCTTGACAAGAGAATAAAGGATACAGGTCATGAAAATGCATATTTTCCCTTATTTATTCCTGAAGAATTTTTTGAGATGGAAAAGGAGCATGTTGAAGGATTCACACCTGAAGTTGCATGGGTGACTCATGGTGGGGACACACCTCTTGAAAGAAAGCTTGCTATAAGGCCAACTTCTGAGACTATTATGTACTCAATGTATGCCAAATGGATAAGAAGCTGGCGAGACCTTCCCTTATTGATAAATCAATGGGCTAATGTAGTTAGATGGGAAACAAAAATGACAAAACTTTTCATAAGAACTAGGGAATTCTTATGGCAAGAAGGACATACAGCCCATGCTACAAAGGAAGAGGCAGAGGAAGAAGTAAAAAAAATGCTTGATGTTTATAAGGAAGTAATGGAAGATTTACTTGCAATCCCAACAATACCCGGATATAAAACTGACAATGAAAAGTTTGCGGGGGCAGTCTACACTATGACTGTTGAATCCTTGATGGCGGATAAAAAGGCGATGCAAGCAGGTACGTCTCACCTTTTAGGCCAGCATTTCTCTAAAGCCTTTGGTATTATGTTTGAAGATAAAGATAAAGAAAAGAAATATGTCTGGCAGACTTCATGGGGAATGACCACTAGAACAGTAGGTACTCTTGTAATGGTCCATAGTGATAATAAAGGCCTTATTTTACCACCAAGAGCGGCCCCAATCAAGATTGTTATTGTGCCAATTATATTTAAAGATGGCAAGGAAGAAGTCATCAACAGATGTAAGGAAGTTCAAGAGTTACTTGGAAGGAAATACAAAGTAAAATTAGATGACAGAGAAGGGTATACTGCAGGCTTTAAATTCAATGAATGGGAATTAAAAGGAATCCCAATTAGGATAGAGATAGGGCCACGAGACGTAAAAGAGAATAAAGTTGTTGTCGTAAGACGTGACAACGCTCAGAAAATCTTTTTACCAATGGATACTCTTAGCCAGGAAATAGACAGAATCCTTGAGGACATTCAGAAGTCACTTTTCTCGAATGCTAAAGAGTTTCTAGAAAAAAATACATTTTTACCTAAAGACTACAATGACTTATCGGATATCCTAAACAATCAAAAAGGAATGGCAAAGATTAGCTGGTGCGAAAGGGGATGTTGCGAAGAAAAGATAAAAGACGAAACAGGTGCAACTTCTTGTTGTATACCTCTAGACCAAAATGGATTAGATAAAAAATGTATTGTGTGCGGTCAAGAAGCAAAGAAAGTTATCCTGTTTGCCAAGCATTACTGAAGGGTCTTTGACATGTAAGGCCCCTCTTTTTTATATTTAAATTTTCTATAATATTCTCTCGCTCCAATGCCGGAGATTATTACCATCTTTTTTAAATCCAAATCTTCTTTTGCAATTCTTTCTGCTTCAAGTAATAATTTTCTTCCGTACCCTTGATGCTGCCAACCTGATTCCTTTTTATCGCCTATACTGATAAGGCCACCATAGACGTGAAGCTCTCTTATTAATCCAGTTGGAACTTTGGATATCTCTTTTCTATGTGCAAACTCTGAAGGTTTTCTTAATCTAGCATATCCAATCAAGATATCTCTCTTGATATCTTCAAAACTGATAAAGTACTCTACCCCTTCTGAAGCCTCATAGCTTTCAGTCAGTAACTTAATGTCTTGAAGCTCTGGGTAAATTCCTTCTTTGTGCGCTTTTCTTCCGACTTCCCTGCATCTGACGCATTTGCATTGTATATTTCTTATTTTCAATTCTTCTTCAATCATCTGCCCGAGGTTAGAGCGTTTCACTCCGGCTTGGACAAGTGTAGATGGTATATCCCTCTGGATCCTCATTGTCCTTACCCATTTAGGCATGAACTCCTTGATCTTCAGTATAAGTTCCATTGCTTCTTCCGTAGTGTAAGGTATATATTCACCTTTTTCCCACATGTCGTATAATTCTGTTCCTTCTAGAACAAGACATGAATAGAACTTCACCATATCGGGCATGAATAATTTGTTAGAAAATATTGTTCTAAAAGTATCTATATCTTTTTCAAATGAAGACCCAGGCAATCCCGGCATCATATGGTAGTTTATCTTAAATCCTGCGTCCTTTAAGATTCTTGTAGCTTGAACGACATCGTTAACTGTGTGCCCTCGATTAACTTTTTGATATATTTCATCAGAAATTATTTGAACACCAAGTTCAACTCTAGTCCCCCCATAAGAAAGCATCCTATCACAGTGAACTTCCTTTGCCCAGTCAGGCCTTGTTTCAAAGGTCATCCCAATGCATCTAATTTTTGATTTCTCATTGATTTTTTGGGCTTTATCCAGAGTCAGTGGTTCATCTGCTAGGACATAAGATGCAAAATCATTAGAACTATTTTTTTGGCTAAATCTATTCTCTAGAGAAGTATTAACGTAATTAAGATCAAACATATTGTCTAAACTTGTTTCATCTGCCTCAGGATCAAAATAATTCATTGCATTTAGACATTCTCTAATGAAATATTCTTGATAATCAAAAGATTGTGATGGAAAGGTTCCCCCCATTATAATTAGTTCAACTTTATCTATTTCATGGCCTGTGTTATACAGTTGTTTTAATCTATGAAATGTTTGAAGAAATGGGTGAAATTTAAAATTGATGGCCCTCATTGTTGCAGGTTCTTTCCCAGTATAGCTTTGAGGCGTATTTACTGCATCTCCTGGGCAATATATGCATCTCCCATGTGGACATTTGCTTGGCAAAGGCATTACTGCTATGACAGCTACCCCTGACATAGTCCTTATTGGTCTTTTAATTAGAATCCTCACAAACTCTTCTTGCCTATCCTTAAGAAATTCTAAAATGTCTGAATTTCTAGGGGTCCTATCCAAGTTAAAGACACTGGAAATTTCTGATTTCTTTAACTCAAGTTCTCGGGAATTCTTTATCTTTCCTTCCAAGAACTCTTCAGATAGCTTCTTACATGCCCCCTTATAGTCCATAATATATAATTTCTACTTAGATTATTAAAATTGACTGTTTCATTTTCTGAAACTTTCGATAAAACCGTTTCAAGATAATGCTTTTATATTGTTTCAAACAAGTAATTATGTGGTAAAAATGAATAAAACAATGAAAATATCTTTGCTAATCTTAATACCAGCGTTACTAATAATGGCTCTACCTATTGGAATACTTTCTGAAGACTACAAAACTGCCACAACTTCTGCGATTTCATATCTAGAAAGGATAGATCCAGAAAATCCATACCTCCTCCTTGCAAAAGATACCGCAATTACCAACCCGAAGATGTCAATCAATTTTGCATTAAAGGGTATCATAGAAAGTGAGAAGGGGAATAAAGAGGATAATTTGAACAAGGCTCTGGAAATAATGAGCTCTCTTAAACTAATACCTGAAGATAGAAAAGACATGTTCAATGTTTTAATTCTTGAATACAATCTTACACGCTCACAGAAATACATAGAGGATTCCGCCAAGACTTCAAATCTTAGATACTTGGCGAATTCGGAAGAATATTTAAAACAAGCAAATGATGATCTTAATGAAATTAATGGGAATGGTTTAGGGGAGACAGAAACAAAACTTAAAAAAATATCGGAGACCTATATGAATCGATCTTCAAATTATTCAAATTTATATAAAGAAATGGCGTTAATATCTTATGACGAAAACAGATATCTTGCAACGACACTTTTCTCAATCTATGCTAAAAATGACAAACAAAGCTTTGATGAATCTTTAGATGTTATTTTAGCAAGATTTGAGAATGAGTGGAACTCTTTCTTTGGTTCAGGTGCATACAAAGATTCGCCTTTTAGTCCTGATTCTCTAAAAGAGCTTCAGAGAAAAGCAATTAATTATAGGGGAGAAGGAAACGAAGATTTTGCAAATGTTATATCGGACTACATTAAGTTCCAGGCAATATCGTATACAGAATTTATTAATGCTATTGAGGAGGGAGGACTTTAATGGCAGAAGAAGCAAGATGGAAAAAATATTCCAGAAGATGGGAAAAGAAGGCTAGGGATTACAAACTAAAAAAGGACGAACTAGAATCTAAATTAAATACCATCAATCAGGAAAATGAAAATCTTAAGAAAGAATTAATATCTACAAGAGAAGAAAGAGATAAGATTAAAGAAACTGAGAAGAAGGGCGAATTTGGTACAGTTGCCATTGCAGTCATTCTAATTCTTGGTATTCTTTTTGCAGGCTCAGTTGCAGGTTTGGCATTTCTATATAACTCTAATCAAGCATTAACTTCAGCTAACTCGGACCTTACTGTAGAGGCATCTTCATTAAAAGGTCAGATCTCACAACTTCAGTACGAAAAGAGTGTACTTGAAGCAGAGAAAAGTAGCTATCAAAGCGAAGTAACAGACATCGAAAAAGAATTAGAAAAGGTCAAGGGAGATAGCGATGCCACAATAAGGCTTCTACAGAGGGAAGTATTGTCTTTAACCTCTAAAGTATCAAGACTAGAATCGGATATCAAAGCAAAAGATATATCGATAGCATCCCTACAGAATCAGCTTGCAGAGTGTGAATACCGTAACAGGTGTTTTACTGTTAGTATTACGCCAACTTCACATACTGCGTCTACAGGTTCAGACCACTCTTTGAGCTACACCATGTATGTCAATTTCTCAGGATACGGATGTGGAAGAAGGATTGAAATCCCGATAACACTCAATTATGATTTCAATAATTCGGGCACAGATACCTTTGGACTTCAAGCCTCATCAGGAAACTGGTGTTGCAACTAGATTATCTAATATATCTATCTCTTTTTTCACTTATTTTTTTACCATAATAAATAGGATATTTTTCTATTTCTTTTTCTTTACCTTCCACTCTTCTAGAGTAGCCAACATGCCCTATTGTATAGACCAATACAAAAAAGAGGATAAAGAAAATAGAGTTTATTATAAGAAGTTCTGTCATTTTTTCAGGATATGTTCCTCTGATAATTTCTCTAATAGAAACCCCGATGAAAGAAACTAGATAGGTAAAAGTAGGTATCTCAACTGAAATCAATAGAGCTTTTATTTTATCCATTTTATCTAATCAATATAAATTTTTATAAATATAAATATTGGGGTATAAATTAAAAAAAGGATGTTTAATCAATAAAAGTTATTGATGTATCCTTTATTTCAGAGATATAGGAAGAAATATCTGATTTGATAAATTCCTCGAGAGAGCTTCTGTAAGGTGGATTAATACCTTTAAGTTCTATATTGACTTTTTCTCCTTCAACGTTAACTACTTGTGAAGAAACATCAATAC
Source organism: uncultured Thermococci archaeon (assembly GCA_964621955.1). Lineage (GTDB taxonomy): Archaea > Methanobacteriota_B > Thermococci > Methanofastidiosales > Methanofastidiosaceae > Methanofastidiosum. The sequence continues at coordinate 4,271 of CAZUMN010000042.1, read as the reverse complement.
CCGGAGCTCTAACCTTTAGAATAGCATTAATCTTTTCAGTCAAATCTTCAATTTTCTTTAGAAGTGTTACTTCGTATAAGAGTGTTTTCCCAGATAATGGATGATTGAAGTCAAGCTTTACCCTTCCACTTGAAACACTTCTTACAGTTGCCCAGTGACCGTTAATTTCTATTTTTAATCCAGCTCTTGGGAATATACCATGTTTCTTAAAATCATTCAAATGCATTATTTGTAATAGAGAAGAATCTCTCTTTCCGAACCCTTTTTCAGGAGTTATATCAAATGTTTTTGTTTCGCCAACTTCTATATCTAAAAGGGATTCGTCCAATCCTTTAATGACATGTCCGGCACCTACGACTACCTGAATAGGCTCGTATTTATTCCCTTCGTTATATACGTTAGCTTGTTTTGCTTTTGTTTCATCAGTTACATCAAAGATTTTACCTGTTTCTTTGATTTTTCCAACATATTGTATCTCAACAAAATCTCCGTCTTTCAATGAATCACCTATTTGTCTTCGATTCCATTTTCAGTTACAAAGAATATTGCTTCTCCCTCTGGTAAGTTTGGAGAGTCAACGAGTCTTGCTATTCTTTGTCCGCCTTTTGCTTTTCTTAAATATAATCTAATTGTAGATGAGTGACCAAGGATATGGCCCCCGATAGGCCTTGTCGGATCACCAAAAAAAGCATCAGGCTTTGCTGAAACTTGATTGGTAACAAATACACAGACATCTTGATTAGATGCAATACTATGTAACGTCCTTAAATGCCTTGCGAGTTTCTGCTGTCTTTCGGCCAAAGTTCCTCTTCCAACATACTCTGATCTAAATGAAGAAGTAAGGGAATCAACTACAAGTAATTTAATTTTTTCTGCTTCGATTAAATCTACAGTCTTTTCAGTAAGTAACATCTGATGGTCAGAATTAAAAGCTCTTGCAACTCTGATCTTACCCAGCACTTCTGTTGGGTCTAAACCCACGCCCTTGGCCATCTGGATAATTCTCTCTGGCCTAAATGTACTTTCCGTATCTATGAATATAGCACCGGCGTCAAGTCCGCCTTTTTCAATTGGTAACTGCACATTTACACAAAGTTGATGACCAATCTGGCTTTTACCTGAACCGAATTCACCAAAAGCTTCGATTATTGCTTGTGATTCGAATCCTCCAGCTATCAATTCATCAAGTCTTTTACTTCCAGAAGTAATTCTACCAATAAATTTTCTTTTTTCTAAAAGTTCGTTTGCTGTTAAGAATCCACCTACGTCTGCGGCTTCTCTGGCAGCTTCAATTATCTTGGAGGCGGAACTTTCACCGATTTCAGCAATTTCAAACAATTCTTTTGGTGAAGCTACAGCTATTGACTCCACAGTTCTAAATCCGGCCTCTCTTAGCTTCTCTGCAGTCTTAGGCCCAATACCTGGAAGACCTTCAAGATCTTTTATTTTTTCCATTAAATCACCATAAATATATCTCTAGCCTTGGAGGCAGGATTTATTTCTTTAATCTCATATCCATAAAACTCTTTCAAGTTATTATTCTCATAAATTCTCGCTTTAATATCGTATTCCTTCCAAGGTTGTACTTCCTTTTTAATCTTACCTCTAATATTGCCATAACCGTCGTCACAAATAACAATGTAACTATCTCCTTCACTTACAATATGCTTTATCAAAGGAGAGATAATACAATAATCGTTGTTTGATACTTCATCTATAGTTTTGGGGGGAGGATTTTTGATAGATTTGAGGCTAGGAATGCTATAATCGCCCTTTTGAATAGAGCCCGCTTTAATAAACAGAACATCAGAATCCTTTTCAACTGTTCCAACTACTTTAACAGCATCACCAATGTTAAAATTTTTATTGGTTATCTGACTCAAAGAGAGAGGAATACTGCCGGATTCATCAATAATCACTAAGAAATCACCTTCAATTCCATTGACTCTTGCTAGGATATTGACGGTGTCAGATAAACTGTAATCTGCTATTTTCTTTTCATCTGACTTTTCTTCAGCTTTAGAAGATTGTATCCTTGAACCGAGGCCAAGGTGTGCTTCAAGACCATTATTGAATCTTATGTTACAGGATTCTATTCTTACTTTGGTGCTAGGTACTAAAGTAGCCAATAAATCTGCTTTATCATCCCACAGAACTACTTTAAGATCATGTGCACCATCACTTAGTAAAAATCTGCCAACTTTTCCAGTTCCACTTTCTCTTGTGAAGGTTCTAATATCATATACTTCTTTAACGTATCCCTCAATATTTATGCCCCTCATATTTTCATTAAGGTCGGATATAGAAACTGTCAGAGATTCTGATTTGGGGATATCCTCTCTTTCAGTTTTTTCGGGTATTACATTAGATGAAGAGCCAAGATTTATTTCAACAGAGTTTAATCCCATCTTGGAGTAAGCATTTTCGATAGTAATAATATCATTTTTTGCAAGTGTGTTTAATAATTCTGCTTTTTTATCCCACAGAGTAACCCTTATCTCTCCTGTGTCATCCATTATCATGAAGCTACCGACTTTTCCAAGGGAACCGTCTTTTTTGGCAAATTCTCTTACGCCATAGATTACAGAAATTCTTCCTGTGACATCAATGTTATTCATCTTGTCTTCAATGTCTCTGATTTTTAGTTTAACATAATTTATAGGGGGATAATCGGAGCTGTCTTGACCACCTGAAATAACTCCGTCTTTACCAAGACTGACCTCAAATTCGTTGTTAAAACCTTTCCTTAGATATCCATTTCTAACTGTGACGACGTCACCTCTCTTAAATTGCTTAAGTTTTTCTATCTGATCGTCCCAAAAAACTATTCTAATGCTTCCTGTTTTGTCGGCAATCACGATATTCTGAACTCTTCCTTCCGTGCCGGTTTTTCTCTGGAAAGTATTAACATCAAAAATTCTCATTATTCTTCCGCTGATGTCAACGTGCTGCATGCCTTCATTAATATCCGAAATAAAAAAGTGTTTTTTTTCTTTAGGAATTTCTTCAAAAGTTACCCCTAGCTCTCCAGCTATTAGGAGTAATGCCCCTTCTTCCGATAACAGTCCACCAACAGATTGAATCTTCTTATCAATTCTTTCTTTTAGTTCGTTTTCAGAAATTGTTTCTAATAATCGTTCATATAGAGCTTCCGCTGTCATAGGTTACCAGAAAGATTAATTTTTTGGTGTTTATAAAATTTGGGGTATGTTTATAGATAATTAAAAATATAATTTCAAATATCGAAAACTGAAAATTATAAATTTATAATTTTAAAAGATAATCTTTTAAACTATGGTGGGTTACGATGTTTATGAATATCAATAAAAAGTGGATATTCATAGTAATTGCGGTAGTTCTGATAATTGGAATTCTATATCTAGGCCAAGATAGTATCTTCAATTTCAAGAAGAATCCTAAAATATCAGCCAGTGTTGATGTTTTGACTACTAAGATGCTAATAACAAATGAAGAAACTGGAATTCTAAATTTAGAAAATACAGGAAAAAGCAATGCTATAGAAATAGAAGTTGAAGAAGTTTCGCCATTTACTGTTACCCTGGAGGCCACCCCTCCATTATTGTTGGAAAAAGGAAAGACTTCTACCATAAAATTTAAAGTAGTTGCAGAAAAGGAGGTACTAAAACTTTCTGAAACAAGGAAAAATATACCTCTTGAATTCACAATTAAATACAAGAATAATGAAGGGATTCAAATGAATGCCGTTACTGCTAAAACGACTGTTCAGGTTTACAGGCCAAAATTTGATATTAAAAAAATAGACCTAGGTGGGCTTCTTAAAACTGAGTTATCGCTAAAACACGACCAAAATGGACTTTTAATGATGGACATTGAATCTGATCAAGTGTTTAAAGAAGGAGACTACTGGATAGAATTTACATCGGATTACTCTGATTTAGAGGTGGAGTCTGTTGATAAATATCCATCTGAGAAGATATACGGCGGATACAAATTCACTTTTCAAGACCCTCTCCCTGCAAATAAAAGAATATCAAAGTCATTTCTACTCAAATCAAAAGTTTCTGCCGGAAGCTATGAGACTAGATTCATTGTAAACACTAAAATATTTTGGAAAGGCATTTTACTTGATCAAGAAAATATCAATGTAGTCGTATCTGAATGATAAAATCCTCCATTTTATATTATATTTCATTAATTATGCGAATAAATGTATATTTTTAAGCAATTGTGAAATAACCAAAAAGTATATAAATAGGCAACGAAACTTTTTCATGCTAGTTCTCTAGCGT
>CAZUMN010000041.1:5924-9685 GCA_964621955.1 uncultured Thermococci archaeon | reverse complement strand
AGTGCATTTAGATCATATCTCTGTGATTTCGTTGATGTTCCATCGGATGGCGAAGGAATAAGGACCGATTTATTAATCGAAACACTCGAGACCTTAAAAGAGGATGGAAAGAAAGTAAAATTATTATACTTAGTTCCAAACTTCCATAACCCCACAGGAATCACAACAAGTGAAAAGAGAAGAAAAGAAATAATTAAAATCGCTAATGATTATGATTTAGTTGTAGTTGAAGATAATCCTTATGGTGAACTTAGGTACGAAGGAGATCATCTAAAGGCCATAAAATCTTATGATACTGAAGGGCGAGTAATATATTTAGGCACATACTCCAAAATACTCGCACCTGGATTTAGAATTGCATGGGCTTTGGGCACTGGGGAATTGATTAAAAAGATGATAATTGCAAAGCAAGCTGTAGATTTGCATACGAATACTTTTGGTCAGAGAATAGCAGCTATTTATTCTCAAAATTATCTGGACAAGCACCTAGTAAAAATATTGAATTTCTATAAAATAAAAAGAGATGTGATGCTATCATCATTGGACGAATACATGCCTAGTGAATGCAAGTGGACTAGACCCGAGGGTGGAATGTTCAATTGGGTCGAGTTACCTGAATATGTAGACACAAAAGAAATGTTTACAGATGCAATTAATTCGAATGTTGCTTATGTCATTGGAAGCGCTTTCTATATAGAAGATAATCTAGGAAGACACACGATGAGATTGAATTTCTCATTCCCAAAAGATGAAGAAATAAATCTAGGGGTTAAAAGACTCTCCGAAGTTATTAGGAGATGGCTTTAATGAAAACTCTCGTCGCTTTAATATCTACAGGAAAGGGAACATGGGGGCATGTAGGTAGAATAATTTCTGAAGAATGGGATAAGATAATTATCGTAACAAATGATTTTGGCCGAGAAAAGTTTAATCCGAGTAAAGATGTAGATTGGATAGTAGTTAATCCATCCATGCCTATTGAAAATATAAAAAATGCAATACGAGATAGACTTCCAAAAGATATTGGCGACGAAATTTATGTTAATTTAATTTCAGGTTCAGGAAAAGAGCACATGGCTTTGCTTTCTCTTTTAAAAGAAATGGGCAAAGACTATAAATTTATCTCTCTTACAATGGATGGAATTGGATATTTCTAAGGGTGAATCAATGAAATTGAATATACCTTACAAGAAAGATAAAGTTTTGATAGAGATACCAGATAAGAATCTTCTTGGAATTGTTGAGCCAAAGGAAGTTAAAGGTTCAGCAAAAGAAAATGTTTTAAAAAAAGCAATTGAAAATCCAACAAATCATTTACCTTTAAACGATTTTTTAAAGAAGCACAAAAGCATAATTTTCCTGATAAATGATGGTCAAAGACCCACGCCAACTAAAAAGATTCTGGACACAATATACCCTGTAATGAAGCCCTATATGGGTAAAATAGAGTTCATGATAGCTACAGGCTCTCACAGAGTTCCAACAGAAGAGGAATTCAATAATATCTTTGGCCCTTATTATCCTGAATTTAAAAATAAAATCACTGTTCATGATTCTAGAAAAGATGAACTTCTCCAATACGTGGGGAAAACACAGAGAGGCACTGAGCTCTATATTAATAAGAAAGTACTAGAAAACGAGGCAATAGTTACAATAGGGTCTTCTGAGCCACACTATTTTGCAGGCTACACCGGTACAAGAAAATCATTTTTGCCAGGTGTATCATCGATAAAAACAATAACAGCAAATCACAAGCATGCGCTATCCCCTAACTCTAAGACATTATCTCTAAAGGGAAACCCAGTGCATGATGATATGGAAGATGCAGTAAGCGAGATAATGAAGATAAAACCAAACGTCTTTGCAATAAACGTCGTGGCCGATGGAGAAGGCAATATATTTGATGCGCAAGCTGGAGACATAATAGAAATATTATACAAATCAGTTAAAGCTGTCGACAAATTATTTTGCGTACCTGTGCCAGGAAAAGCAGATATAATCGTGTCAGTAGCCCCTTATCCAATGGATGTTAGTTTGTATCAATCCCAAAAAGCAATAGAAAACACTAAACTTGCTTTGAAAGAAGGCGGCATCATAATCCTTGTTTCTAGCTGCAGAGATGGGATCGGGGATAAGACTTTCTATGATTTACTTAAAGATAACGACACACCAGACGAAGTAATAAAAGCCACAGAAAAAAATTATGTGCTTGGATATCATAAAGCAGCAAAAATAGCGGAACTTGTAACTTGTGGCGAGATATGGGCAATAACTGATCTTGAAGACAAAGTTTTGGAAGAAATTTTTATAGTACCACATAATTCACTTCAGGCTTCAATAGACAAGGCATTGGCTAAGAAAGGTAAAGATGCAAAAGTCTTGGTATTCCTAGATGGAAGTTCCACAGTTCCATTGGTATAATTATTAATATTTTTTTTATTAATAAAAGATTTGGGAATAAATAGGTATAAATTTCGGAAAATTCTTTTATAAATACTTCTAGAAATAATTATAGAGATAAAGTATAATCAAAAGATTATAAGGTGCCAAATAATATTACTAAAAGAAAAACATATAAAACAAAGAGAATGAACTCACATGAATTTACATGGACAAAGACAAAAAAATACTCTTGTGGCTCATTGCAGGTTCAAGAGGTGGCGTGAATAGGGCATTAATACTGAAATATATAATTTCTAGCCCTTCAAACGCCAACAGAATATCTATAGCTACAGGTATAGAATACAAAACTGTCCAGCATCATTTAAGTATATTAGAGAAAAATGGTCTTTTATCGGCGGTCGGGGATAAATACGGAAAGACATATTTTCCTTCAGAATTACTTGATAAAAATATTAATAGCTTTAATGAGATTTGTAAAGAAATGGGGTTAGATGGTGATGAATTTAAAAATTAATAAATACTTAGGATTATCTGGAATAGGATTTATTCCGAGAAGATTAGTTGAAAATGGTGTTTGCGAGTATCCAGTTTGCAGCATATGGGAGAAAGGGTACATGTTTCAAATAAAATATGCCCTTTCTTTAGTTAACATTGGGCTAATACTGGCTGTTTTTGTTCTTTATGCAAATATCTACAGAAAAACTAAATCGCCATTCTCACTAGGATTGGCCATTTTCTCTTTGGCCTTTCTTTTTGATATCTTAACTTCAAGCCCTCTATTACATGCTATATGTGGGTTCAAATCAACAGGTCTAGGGCCATTCTTAATACTGCCTGACTTATTTACTACCATAGCTTTAGCTATACTTGTTTACCTTACAACAAAATAATTTACTCACCCAAAACCTTTAAATGCTAGTTAGAGAGTTTTATAAAAACTGTATTAAAACGATATCAACCTTATGGTGATTTTTAATGGATTTTCCAAAACCTTTAATTGTACAGGGAGACCGATCAATGTTCCTTGAGGTGGCCAATCCCCTATACGAAGATACTAGAGACGAAATTTCAAGATTCTCCGAACTTGAGAAGAGCCCTGAGCATATTCATACTTATAGGCTTTCTGATCTTTCACTCTGGAACGCTGCAGCTGCAGGGCTTACGAGTGAAGAAGTTATTAATATTCTTTTGAAATACTCAAGATATGATATACCTTCCAACGTTATAAGTGACATTAAGGACATAATGTCTAGATTTGGAAGACTTTCTTTAAAAAAGAGTAACGAGGACTTAGTTCTTTTTTCACAAGACGAGCTTCTCATTAAAGAAATTCAGAACAACGAGCGTATAAAAAAATA
>CAZUMN010000041.1:0-5824 GCA_964621955.1 uncultured Thermococci archaeon | reverse complement strand
GGGAGAAGATAGGAGAATACACTGGTGAAGTGAAAGAAATACGAGAGATAACAGTAACGACATACCAAATATTGACCTATAGGAGCAAAAAAGAAGATGAGTTTACTCACTTCAATATATTTGACAAGAAGAACTGGGGCCTTATAATATATGATGAGGTTCATTTACTACCCGCACCCGTATTCCAAGTCACAGCCCACATACAGTCAAAGAGAAGGCTTGGATTAACAGCTACTTTGGTAAGGGAAGACGGAAGGGAAAAGGATGTCTTCAGTCTTATCGGGCCGAAAAAATTTGACATGCCCTGGAAGAATCTTGAACAGCAAGGATGGATAGCAGAAGCGATATGTTATGAAATTAGAGTGCATATGCCTGAAAAATCTAGAATAGTATATGCCACATCTGACGATAGAAACAAGTACAGGATTGCCGCAGAAAATCCATTCAAATATGAGATTTTAAAGAGAATAATTGACCATCATAAAAATGACAGAATTCTTATTATTGGTATGTATATCGAGCAGCTTGAGAAAATTGCAGAATTTCTTAAAGCACCATTAATTACTGGTAAAATTCCAAACAAAGAGAGGGAAAGAATATACTCCGATTTTAGAAAAGGTAAGATTAGTATTCTTGTTGTATCTAAAGTGGCAAATTTTGCCATAGACTTGCCAGATGCAAATGTAGCCATCCAAGTTTCAGGTACTTTTGGATCGAGACAAGAAGAAGCCCAGAGATTAGGCAGGATATTAAGGCCAAAGAAGGATGGATCATCAGCAAAGTTTTATTCAATAGTCACTAAAGATACCAGGGATCAGGAATACTCTGCTAACAGACAAATATTTTTAACAGAGCAAGGATACAAATATGTTATAGTTGATGACCATAATATAGACTGTATATTAAAGTGATAATATGATTGAAGGAACAATTGATGCGGGAGCATGTGGATTTGTTAATAAAGTGAAGGTAAAAAGAAAAGGGCTAGGATTTAAAGTCGAAATAGTAACTAACTGTAAACTAGTTGAAAAATTTGCTGAAGACATAGAAACTTTGGATAAAGACGTAGTTTTCAAAAAGATGCCAATAAATCCTGTCTATCAAAAAGCAGACATACTGCATGCAGTATGCCCTGTACCATGTGGGGTATTAAAAGCATGTGAAGCCGAAGCAGGTTATGCAATAAAGAAAAGTGTAAAAATTGATTTAGAAGAAAAAGAAGAATTAAAATAAATTTTATTTTAACCTAGACCTATTTTAAAGCCGCCTCCACCTGCACCGCCACTCGAGGGCATGAATGGTACAAGCCATTGTGCAAGAGCCTGTGCACATCTTGTTTGTAGCAATACTTTTCCGGTACCAGAAACATTTGCAATAAGGCCTTCGCCGCTTAGGATTGTAGACTTCCAACCTCCAATCTTTTCAATATTATAAGTAATACCGCTGGAAAATGCTACAAGGTGACCAGTATCGACTTTGAATGATTCTCCCTTTAGCTCTTTTTCAATGATAGATCCATAATTTGAGATAAATAGATCTCCAACACCATCAGCTTTTAGGAAGAATAATCCCTCTCCAGATACTAATCCTTTTAGTCCTTGGAATTTGGTATCAATAGTTATTTCAGGTGAACAGCACATGTAGGCTCCTCCTTGCAGGAACCAGGTATCGCCTTTCATTTTTATATGTGTTACATCTCCGGGGTACCCTGGAGCAAAGCTAATCGTGCCTGGGCCATTGCTTGTGAATGTATTCATAAATAAAGATTCTCCACCAAGAACACCTCTCTTTAAAGCCCCACCAAGTCCACCTTTCATTTCAGTTTTTATACTGACATTAGAGGACATTGTTACCATTGAGCCCGCTTCTGCTACTATGGATTGTCCACTATTCAAATTAATATTTAAAATACTAAAAACAGGTCTATCTTTAATTTCAAATTTATATCCCTGACCTCCACCACCTGAAAATCCGGGATTTGCTGGTCCTCCGGCACCTAATTTAGCACCGCAACCGGTACAGAATTGGCTGCCATCGGGATTCTGCGAACCACAACTTGCACAAAATGTCATTGAAATCACCACTCAATCTGAGCCGCTTTGGATTTAAATAGTTTTTGAAATGTTAATTATATCTGAGAAATTTTATTGATATATGCAGATTCTAGCTAAGAAATATAATATTTTAGTAATATAACAAAAATAATTTATTTATAATAATTAACTGAATTCTGCTCTGCTGCATAATTCCAATCAAGCGACGCTTAACTCTAACTTTTTCTTCCCTCATCCCGGCTTTACACTAACACATATTAAAAGATAAGAGAGATAGTCTTAAAAGGAATTTTTTAAATCTACGAATATTAAGGATATTTTAAGAAAAGGGATCAAAATGAAAGAAAAAATTTATGAGAAGTATGCATGGGTAGTCTTCTTCGCTATAGGGGCAATGACTATAGTATCTGCGGTGCCTCATGCATTGGGCTTAAATACAGACCCAGAGTTGGTAAGGAATATCGTTGGCATGACAATAGAAGATCTGAAAATTTCGAATCCGATATTTTTCGACTTGTATAATTTCTATTTTAGAAGTGGAGGCTTGTCTGATTTTGGCTTCGCCTTTCTTCTTATGGTTATCTCTGCGACCGCATATAGGCGTGGGGAAAAGTGGTCTTGGTATGCTTTTTGGATTGTTCCAGCGTTCTTTTTAGGTTTCGTAGCGCTTAGTTTAACACTTGAATCAAGCTCTTCATTGCTCCCACCATTAATGATGTTTGTCATCTTGAGTCTTGTGGGACTGCTCTTACCGTTCAGGAAGTTCTTCCCAAGCAAGTGATTATATCAGATAATTATTTATTTTTATTTTATCTTTTCTAAACAATTGGAGAATTTCCAAACATTTAAAAAGATTGTAGTTTGAATCATTTATAGGATAATCATGATCAAAGTAAAACTATATGCAGAATATCGGGATATGTTAGGGAAAAACGAGATAGATATACCATGCGATCAGATGACCTTCAAGGATATAGTTGAGTATATCTCTGATAATTATAATAAAGAATTTCTAAATGCAGCTATCCAAAATGGGAAAATCAATGAGTATATGCTTGTAATGGTGGACGACAGAATGCTTACATCAATAGATGACACTATTAAAAACGGCGAAACCCTGAAAATACTTGCTACGGCCCATGGTGGGTAAAATTATTATTTTTTAACATATTATATCAAATAAAGTAATAATAAGGCTTTAGGAATTGTTATATGTTATTTTTGTGCTCTGTTATAGAATTAGAGTTCAATTTTAACTTATTTTTTTGGGCTGTGAAACAATTATACCCGAAACTTTAAAATATATATCAAAGTATTGAAGTTCGATAAAGATGAAAGTATGGATTGACATATCAAATACGCCGCACGTAAACTTCTTTAAAGGCATTATAAAGAATTTTGAATCAAAAGGACATGAAACTTTTGTTACTTCTAGAGATTTTGATGGACTTTCAGCCTTATTAGACTTACACGAAATAAAGCACACCGTAGTAGGTAGACATGGCGGATTCTGTAAGAAATCAAAGCTAATTGAGAGTTCAAAGAGAATTTTGGAACTTTCCGAGATAATTAGCAGTGAAGATATCGATTTGGCACTATACAAGCATTCAGTTGAAGGTGCTAGGGTATCATATGGACTTGGGATCCCATCAATCTGTTTATTGGACAACGAAACTGCAACTGCCCAAAACAAGCTCATGCTGCCTTTATCCTCGAAAGTAATTGCCCCAGATGCAATATCTCTCGAAGAAATAACGAGATACGGGGTTGACGAAAGCCAAGTAATCCGTTTTAACGGTTTTTGTGAAATTGCAAATGTTAATGATTTCAAATATAATGATTCTTTTATTTCTCAATTGGGCCTTTCCGAGGACAAATTTACAATTGTCATGAGGCCAGAGCCCGTGAAGGCAAATTACTACAATGGGAACAAAGACAAAACTATAATTAAGGCAATACTTGAAAAAACAAAAAGCCTAAAGGATTACCAGTTTGTAGTCTTCCCAAGATTTGAGGAGCAGAAATCTGTTTTTAATTATGATAATGTCATCGTTCCAGAAGAACCTGTCGATGCTCTTAGCCTTATGAGCTATTCTGACCTTGTCATAAGCGCAGGAGGGAGCATGAACAGGGAAGCAGTCGCCCTAAACACACCTGCCCTAACTACATACCCAGAAAAACTCTTGGCAGTTACAAAGAAAATGATAGAGCAAGGACTTAAAGTTCATCTTTTGGACCCGGAGAAGATAACTAAATTTATAGAGAAGGATGACAATTTGGACGTTTATCACGACAACAATAAAAAGATACTCTCAAAACTTGAAAATCCAGTAGATGTGATTTCAAGAGAAATTAAAACTCTTGGCATCTAATGATTTGAGTTTGAATCTTTTCTGATATTTCCCCTGTAATAGGATGCAAGTATTCCCACAAATGATAAGCCTGTGAATATAGAAAAGGCAATCTTAACTGCCGATAAAAAAACAAAGTAGTATTCGGGTGTGATTTCAACTCTCCCTATTATCAAAGCAAACACGACCATTGCAACGGCCATACTCATCATTTGCCCAATTAGTCTCATTGTACCGACCATTGCAGAGGCTACGCCATAAAATTTCTTTTCAACAGAACTCATTATGGAGTTCATGTTAGGGGATGAGAAAAGCGCATAGCCAAACCCTATCAGTATCGAATTTAATACAATAAATAATATGCTTGTATCCTGTTCTAGGAATGAAAATATCAATAATCCCAAGAAAGTAATACTCATTCCGGTAGTTGCAATTACCCTGGGCTCAATTCTATCTGAGAGCTTCCCTGCATAAGGGGAAAAAATAGCCATAACTAAAGGCTGGGAAAGTAGAATTAATCCTGCCTTTTGCGGTCCAAGGTCTTTTACATATTGTAAATACAAACTCAACAGAAAAGTGATGCCAAAAGTAGCACTGTAATGGATCAAGGCAGCTAAATTAGAAAATGTGAAGCCTCTATTATTTCTAAAAATTCTGACGTTTAGCATCGGGCTATCAAATTTAACTTCCCAGTAGACAAATATTAAGATGAATATAATACCAAATAAAATGAATCCTGCACCTTGAACTGAAGGAAGGAGGGAAAATCCATAGATTGCCATACTAAAGCTCAAGGCATATATTATGGTGCCGACATAATCCATTTTTTCATTTTTAGCTTCAGCCCATTCTCCCTTGATTAAAATAGTGATGAAGGCACTAACTATACCCATTAAAACACTTGCAATAAATATGCTCCTCCACCCAAAATTCTCAGTTAAGATTCCTCCAATAAAAGGCCCCATTGAAAGTCCCAAATAAACAGCAGCCACAGTGTATCCTATCGCCTTACCTCTTTCCTGGACGGGGAAGGCGGAAGTTACTATAGCAACACTTGTACTGAACACCATCCCAATTCCTACACCTTTTAGAACTCTTGAAAAGATTAATAGGCCGATAGAATTAGACATGGCAGAAATTAAGGATGCAATTGTAAATATTATAATTCCATAGGTGAATATTTTCTTTCTGCCATATAGGTCTGCCAATCTCCCAGAGGGGACAAGTGAAATTGCAGCTGCAAGTAAATAAGATGTGGAAATCCAGCTCAATATTACTGCATCGATATTGAATTCACTTCCAATTCTTGGAAGGGCAATATTAATCGAAGAGCCCATAAAAGCTGTTAAGAAAGAAGCTAAGGATGCAACAATCAGGATATACATCTTATTGTGGTCTTTTTCCATCAAATCCCTCTGT
>CAZUMN010000040.1:0-9785 GCA_964621955.1 uncultured Thermococci archaeon | reverse complement strand
GTTCCAAGGGCTAAAGTTACAAGGACAACTATCGGAAGCCCTTCAGGTATTGTGGCAACTGCAAGACTTATTGCAGTGAGTGCTGACTCTATCAAAGCATCCTTTAAAGGTATGGACCTTAGAAGTTCCCTTCCCAAGACGGAAATGAAGAGGAGTAAGCTTATGACAACAGAAAGCGCCCCTAATTTTTTACCAAGGCTATCTATACTCTTTTCTAGGGGTGTGCTGCCCCGGTCTTCCATAGATATAAGGCTTGAAATCTTTCCTATTGGCGAGTCCTTTCCTGTTAGTATGACTACACCTTTCCCTCTGCCTCTTGTAACTACAGTGCCCATGAAAACTGTATTTGGGTAGCCTTCTTCAGAACTTGACTCGACATTTTTTGATACAGGAAAGCTTTCTCCAGTAAGTGATGATTCATCAATCTGAAGATTAATGGCTTCAATCAATCTGACTGTGGCGGATAGCTTGTCACCATCTTCTATAGTGATTATGTCCCCAGGGACAAGCTCTCTTGATGGAATCTCCTTCTTTACGCCATCCCTTATTACAACGACTTTTGACTGGACCATCGCTTTTAGTACTTCAATAGCCTTATCGGCCTTATACTCCTGCAGGAACCCCATCACACCGTTAACAACTACAACTAAGAATATGACTATGGAATCCTTTAGATTACCAATAGCAACTGATAAGATACCTGCAATTAAAAGAACGATTATGAGGCTGCTCTTAAACTGATTTATGAACTTTTTAAAATTAGACTCTTTCTTTACAGTTGGGAGCTCGTTGTACCCATACTTGGATATCCTATTTTCTGCTTCTTTAGTTGAAAGGCCTTCCTTTGTTCCATCAAGTTTTTTTAGTATTGTTTTAATATCTTCATTAGTCCAACTAGAATCAATCAGCTCTAGATCATCCATGTTGTCAAAACAGCAGATTAGTTTAAAAGCCTTATGGGTAAAGAAACTGACCTATTGGTCATTATTATTCTTATCTTGGATTCAGTTAAATAAAAATAATTAAGAAAAGAAAATAAATATTTATTTTTATTTTTCTGTAGTATCTTAAGGATAAATTCTATAGGTAGGCTCTTCTTTTTGGGTTCTGCTTGGTATTTTACTGTCAGGAAGTAATCTGAGTATGGTGGTTCTTTCCATCCGTATCCTGCTGCAACAATGTTGTTATTTGAGTCAGTAGTTATGTCATATGCGTACCCTTTACTGCCCCCAGGATTTACACTCTTCCATCCAAGATTTCCATTAGAGTCATATTTTAATACAAGCCAGTTGTCTTGGTTTAAATCATCTGAAAAGAATGAAGCGACAAAAATATTTCCATTGCTATCAGTTACAATACCTAGGCCCCTAGTATTATAATTTCCTTCTTTGTATGTCTTTACCCAAAGCTGACTTCCACCTGAACTGTATTTTATTGTAATCATGTCATTTCCAGAAACTCCAGTTGCAATAATATTACCATTTGGATCAACTGTAATGCCATAGGCAAATTCATTTAGACCGTCATTTGTAGTGCCATATGTTTTTGACCAAATTAATTGACCGTTCGAGTCAAATTTAACAACTTTTAATGATCTATCGCTATCCTCCTCATATCCAGCAACTATGATATTATTGTTAGAGTCAACTGCAACTGATAAACCTATAAGATCGAAGTTTGTTTCCCATATGAGTCCACCTGCAGGATAATATTTGCGTAATGTATCGGACAATATTACAATTATATTGTTATTAGAGTCAACTGCAATATCTTGTACAGAACCAGGGTCATCAGACCATAGTTCAGTTCCACCGTTTTGCCCATACTTTGCAATTCCACCGCCCCCACCAACAATTATGTTATTGCTTGAATCTACTCCAACTGTTACGGGGCTTGAAATTGTAGCTTGATCCCATAGCTTATTTCCATTAGAATCATATTTTACAATAGTGCCTGGATCGTATCCAACTATTATTACGTTGTTGGCTGTGTCAACTGCTACTCCATTTGCAACCTCATTTTCTTCGCCAGTGTCAAATCCCTCTGCCATATTACATCTCCCATGCAGTATCCAGGGACAATAGATATCATGAATATGGCCGTTATTAAAAATACAGCTAATTTTTTCATAGTGATCACGTGTTATATCAATTGGAATCCGGATATTTATAAATATTTCGTGGAAAATAGGGAAAAATATTAGATTTTCCATATTTCCCTTTTTAAGAATAGGAAAAAGCCTTTTATTAGATTAAATCCTTTTAAACATATGGATATATTTGAATCATTTAATCCCGATAATCTAAAATTCCCAAACTGCTTTGTAGATATCAGGCTTCAGAAAAGAATCAATAACGTTGCAAATGTCGAAAACGGAGAGCTTGATGAAGTCTCTTCAAACGACCAGGCAGGCGTTGGGGTCAGAGCACTAGTAAACGGTGCGTGGGGATTCTCTTCAACAAACAATACTGAAGATGCCCAGAGATGCATCGACTCCGCTTTCAGGATTGCAGTTGCAACTTCGCGCAATTCCAACAGAGAAAACTTTAAGATAGACCCTCCAACGCTAAAAGGCCACTTTGAGAACAAGGTAAAGATTGGGCCAGAAGATGTCTCTTTGGAAGAAAAAATTTCATATGCATATGAAATAGAAAAGGGTGCAAAGATAGACCCGCTAGTCAAAAATACTGTTTCTGCGTGCAGTGACTCAATAACTGAGCAGCTTTACATTAATTCAGTTGGCAGTGAAATCTATCAAAAGACAGTAAGAGTCTATCTAAAGTCAGTAGTTGCAAGCGGAAATGATTCCCTCCAGATGGGCTACGAAGTCATGGGCGGCACAAGGGGCTATGAGGTCTTGAAAGAAAAATCATTAGGAGATCTTGGAAAAGACGCATGTGAAAAGTCACTAAGATTGCTGTCCGCAAAAAAAGCATCAGGTGGAGAAAAGACTGTTGTATTAGATCCAAAAATTCTGGGTGTTTTTATCCATGAGGCGCTTGGCCATGCGTGCGAAGCAGATATTGTACTTCAAGGTGACTCCATTCTAGAAGGAAAGCTAGGAGAAAAAATCGGTGCAGATGGCGTCAACATCTATGACGACCCAACTTTCCTAGAAAAAAATGGGACATACTTCTTTGATGATGAAGGGATAAAGGCAGAGAAAACGTGCCTATTGGAGAATGGGATATTAAAATCATATTTGCATAACTTAGAGACTGCATCAAGATTTAATGCAAAGCCGACGGGCAATGGCCGAGCTCAAGGATTTTCATCAAGGCCCTTAGTCAGAATGAGTAACGTCTATATGGGGAAGGGCGATCAAAGCTTTGAAGAGCTCATCGACATTAAAGATGGCCTTTATGTAAAGGGTGGCAGGGGTGGCCAGGTAGATACTGCAAAAGGATTGTTCACATTCGGATGTGAAGAGGCCTATGAGATAAAAAATGGTGAGCTTGGAGAGCTTTACAGGGATGTCTCGCTTTCTGGAAATACTTTAGAGATACTGAGAAACATAGAAGGAATCGGAAAGGACTTTGAGATTGGAAACCCTGGGAGCTGCGGAAAAGGACAATATGTGCCAGTCGATGATGGCGGGCCCCACATTAGAACTAGGGCTCTTGTCGGCGGAGAATAAATAGAAAAATAGTATTTACCTTAGATATAATTATTTTTATTTCTCCTCTTTCTAATTAGTATAAATCCTACAGCGCCGCCAATAAATGCAACGACAAGTAGAATTGGTATAAGAATCAATGTAGGGCTCAAAGGTAAAGTTTGCGTTGGTACAGGCTGAATCTTTGATGAAGTCTCGGCTATCATGGCGTCAGTTGTTGCAAGCATCGTCTTGTTTCCTACCTTTTCAAATATCTTTCTTGCCTGAATGAAAAGTTCAAGCGCCTTCTGGTAGTCGCCCTTGTTTACCTCAGCATTTGCACTGTTAAATATCGCAATAGCTTCTGCATTTAGTGCTTTGTACTCAACGGCTGTAGCGATATTTTTCTCACATCTCTTAACTGCCTCGGTATCACCAAGCTTAGTATAGAGCTCCTTTGATTTGGTAAACTCAATTATGGATCCATCAAACTCGGCTGCACGCAATAGCCTTTCTCCCTCTGCGTAGGGCCTTCCTGCAAATATTGTCAGGAAATTGTTTTTGAATACAAAGACATAGTTACTGCAGACTATAACGTCTTTATAGCCGTCAGAATCTATATCAACGATTGAGATGGTCTTAATCGGCCCATTAACTTTTGTCTCTGATAACTTCTCCCCACTAGAGGAGAATATGTAGAATACGCCGTCATCTATCTCCTGCTTTGATGAAGACCATTTGCCTGCTGCGACAAGGATTTCTGAAGTGCCGTCGCCTGTAAAATCATCGATTGTGACATACCTTACATCCTTACCAATGTACTGTGGGTCATTCCAGACTTCGTAGCCTTTGCTATCAAAAAGATAAATAAATCCATCAACTGTGCCTGCTGCAACTTCCTTCTTACCATCCTTATTTGTATCGCCAACACCAAAAGAATAAATGTAGGAATCAAGGATATTTCGCCATAATTTTCCTTCTAACCCGAACGCTTGTAGATATTTGTAAGAGGCGGTTATGACCTCCATCTGCTGGTCATTATTTATATCACCGGAATAGACATGCTCGATCGGGTAGACATTTTCTATCTGCCACACCCTCTTCCCAGTTGGGTCGTAAAGATAGATGTTTGGATCTCTTTCCCCAGAGGCTATGACATCTGGAAATATCCACGAGAGGTCAACTTTAACGCCCAATGGATAGCTATCCCAAGAATCATATTCAGTTGCAGCAAACTCTGCCGTGTATAACCTTAAGACATAGAAGCTATAGAAATCGTTTTCTTTCCTCCACTGGGTGCCGCTTATAGTATATACAGAGAAAGACGCATCCTTAAATCCAACAACAACTTCAGGCGTTCTATCGCCATCTAGATCAGATGCAACGACAGAATTGATGGGCTTTGTCTGTGGAAAGTAAAGCTGCCATTTGGTGTTGCCGTTTGAATCAAGAAGGTAGACAAATCCTTTATCATTATAAAAAAGGACGAAGCGCTCCGAACCTTTTCTGATAACAGCGAGGTTTCTTGCAGGTGAGTCAAAACTCTTTGACCACAGTGCTAATCCGGAAAGGGAGTATGCCTTAATTTCTCCCGTGTCTGTTGATAGCACCACATCGTGCTCCCCATCGCCATCTATATCGCCAAGGGCGGATGAAATTGTACCGTAATCATGCCTGAAATAGTGCTTGATTGTAAAGGGTTCTACCTCAGCCGCTACGGGAATAGTAAGAATAAATGAAAGGGATACCAATATGCACAAAAGTTGCTTTATATTCATGAATACCATTAATTCATAATAGTATATAAAGTTATTGCTTAACGATAATTAAAATAGTGGAAATCCATTCCCCTTTGTTGCATAAGCTGCGATAGCTCGCCAGTTAAGAATAGCGGCCTACTCTTAAGCTCATAGACAGACGAGCAAGAGTTCAAAAACATCGCTATCTTAAACTCTCTCTTGATTGTCTCGATTTTTTCTACCAATCCTTCAACATTTTCTTCAACGGCTAACTTTAGAAAAGGTAGGGCTATGCCGCATGCTTGAGCGCCAAGTGAAATGCACTTTGCAATGTCAAATCCCGTCCTGACACCGCCAGAGCCGATGATGGTCTTGATACCAGATGTTCTGCACTCGGCAATTGAGAGCGGTGTTGGTATGCCCCAGTTCCAGAGCCTCTTTACTGTTTCCTTGTTATTTTTGCTGCGGTAGTACTCAACTGCGCTCCAGCTTGTGCCACCTGTACCTGCAACATCAACGCCATCAAGAAATGACAGCTTTTCAGCTGTTTCTTTGGATATACCAGCACCCGTCTCCTTTACTATCAGAGGGAAAGGTAGTTTTTCTTTTAGGCCCTTTAAGATAGATAACCCATTTTTAAAGAATAGGTCGCCTTCTGGCTGGGATACTTCCTGGAGACTGTTTAGGTGAACTGCGAGCATGTCGGCCTTTATCTCTTGAACTGCGAAGATAGCATCTTTTGCAGAGTAGCCCTTCACAAACTGAGGGAGGCCGATGTTACCAATTAGAAGTATGTCTTTGGCATACTTCCTGACATCATAGGTATAGGTAAGCGAGTGATCCTCAATCATTGCCCTCTGGCTACCAAGGCCCATCCCTATTTGAGTCTTCTGGCATGCCTTTGCAAGAGCTTTGTTTATCTTCAATGCCTCTTCAGTCCCGCCTGTCATGGCAGAGATAAAAAGAGGAAAGGAAAGGTGCTTTCCGAACAACTTGATTTCTGTATTTATATCGTCAAAGTTAATTTCAGGGAGTGCTGAGTGGACAAAAGAAACGTCCTCAAGGTAGTTGTATTTGGATTGAACATCCTCTTCAAGGCATATTTTAATATGCTCGAACTTCCTTCTTTCCGTCGTCACCCTTATCTACCTTCTTCCATTTAGCGTAGGCAAATCCTACTATAAACATTGTGATTGCATAAGAGATTATTGTATATAAAATATACTCTGTGGTGACTGTTTCAACGACTTGAAATCCCTGGAGGATAAGCCAGAATGATATGATGATAACTATAGCTCCGACTACTACCCATCCAAAGAACCTGACCTTTGGATCCCATCTCATATCCCTTGCAACGTTCTTTGTAAAGGCGCCTACGACACCTATTACAATGAAGGGTATGATAACCCCAAGGCCGTAAAAGGTGACTTTTAGGAAGGCTGAAGAATTAGAACCTGTTATTGCCTCATCTATAAGTAAAGGAAGTATTATAGCTGCACAAGGCAGTTTTATAACAGAAAATATCATGCCTAAAAAGAAGACACCGAGCAACCCATATGATAGGGCAAACTTATTTGTCATTTTCTGAGCGAAGTGTTTAGTTGTTATTGGTAAATCTACTAGGTCAAATCCACTGTTCAATAAATTTAATCCAAGGACAAATGTGATTATGGCACCAAATAATGAGATAAGATACTTATAGGAATCAGGTATTGCCTGGCCAAGTTTAAGAAACATTATAGCAACAAGCACATAAGAAAATGTTATCCCAAGCCCAAAGAATATTGATTTTAGTAATATAGTAATTGATTTCTTGCTTGTACCTGCTGTATAGGCTATGATAAATGATAGAACAGCGAGCAAGCAGGGTGAGAAGCTTGAAAAGAATCCTGCGCCAAGCGCCCCAATTAGAGTAATGGTAGAAACTCCGCCGCCGTTTGTAATGGGCTCACCAGCAATGCATCCCTCAATTGCTTTTTGCATATCGGGATCAACTTGATCTGTCCCTTCAAGCTTTGTCGTGCCACAAACGATTACTGCAGGGACAATCTTAAATCCGGCCTCTGTGAACTCCTTGTAACCAGAGGGTGAGTAAACATCGACTTCGACAACTGTAATATTATAATCTTTTTCTGCGATTAATGCATACATCTTTGCCTTTGATGCCTTGCAGTATTCACACTGCTCCTCGTAGAAGAATCTGATAGTTTTTGTGGTATCAGTTGGTGTGGTGGGCTGTTCAGACGTAGTTGAAGGGTTTAATATAGAGTCAAACAGCACCCTTAAAGATGCTTCGTTAAACTGGCTTATGCCCTCAAGCTTTGTAGTTCCGTTTATTACAGCTGCAGGAGTTATGCTAAATCCTAGATCTTTAAACTCCTTGTACCCGTTAGATGTAAATGTCTCAATTTCTGTTACATTTAACTTTCCGTTGTAGACCGTTTGATTTAGTCTTTCTAGAGTCGCCTTTGCCTCGGCACATTTCTCGCAACCTTCTGTTTTAAAGAATTTGATATCTATCGTGTCCTCTGCAGAAACTGCAAGAGTTCCAAATAGACTTATTATTAATAATGACAGTAAAATAACATTAAATACCCTTTTTTTCACGGTACCCACGCTCCACACTAGTAAAATCAAGTTATAAAAATCATATTTAAAGATAATGGTTATTGAAAAAAAGAAAAATTAATTAGATTATGGGACTAATGTCCTGAGATCCATTATCTTTCCACTTTCTTCTAGCCCATCATAAGTGTATGAAATAGTACCTGTGTACACTCCACTCTGCTTTGCCTTTAGACGAATATCCACTTGAAGCTTCTCGCCGGCACCAATATCTCCTATATAGAACCTGTTCCCCTCGACCCTTAGATTAGGATTAACACTTACCAGGGAGAAATTAGAGTAGTAGTCATTTGAAATCACTATTGCAACGTTAGTTGCCTTACTCTTGCCATAGTTCTGAATGGATAGCTGTATGTGATTATTGTTATCAATTGTTTCTGTGTCGTAGGATACACTTGCAAGTATGTAGGGAGAGCCCGATTGGGAAGTTGCGTCTGGTGTGGTGGTAGAGGGTGTCTGCTCGTTGCCGGTAGGAGTTGATTCGTAGCTGATTGTTGTTGTTCCCTGACTGACGCAGCCACAAAGAATAGAGGACAGCACTAGTAGTACTAATAAGGGACCAAGTAATTTAATTTCTTTTTTCATTAATTTCACCTTAGAAACTAAATTTAATGTATGTTTTTATTCTATTTAACTTGTTCTGTATTAGAAGAGTTGATAAAGGAATCAAAGTAATTTAAGAAATTCCTCTTTCGATATATTCAGGTCTTTTTTAATAATTTTTAGAAGAAGCCCAGTTCCTATCTTCTCCCCCGGGTGGTTGGGTATAACAATAGTTCTACCGTCATTATGTTTGTATACCATATGACTTCCAGTAGTATGACTATAAAAAAATCCTAATTTTTGAATTACTCTAGAAAGTTCTTTAGCTGATATTTTTGGAGTAGTTGACAATACTATACCTCGATTTCCTGAACTCTGACAAATTCAAGGGGATAGTCTGTTTGAGTTTCAACTTCAAGATATGCCTTTATTGCTTCTTTTGTTCTTTCTAGTAGCACATCAATAGTTTTTGCTTGAGTATGACAACCGGGTAAATCTAAAACTTCAGAAACATAGTACCCATCTTCATCTTTTTCAATGAGTATATTATATTTTTTAGTCATAAATAAAATATTTATATATAGTTATAAAAAATTTTGGGTAAAAAGAGATTATGGCACCCTTGTTGTGATGTCCTTTATTCTCGCATATGTGTCAATTGCATCGTGTTTATAGGAAATTGTACCTGAATAAACACCGCTCTGCTTCGCTTTTAGATAAATGTTTAATTCAATCTTTTCGCCACCGGCAAGATCCCCGATATAAAACTTGTTGCCCTCGACCTTTACGACAGGATCAGTGCTAACTAGTGAGAAATTAGAGTAGTAGTCATCTGTTATCTCAATAATAACATTAGTTGCCTTTCCGCTGCCATAGTTCTGGATTGATAGTTTTATGTGATTATTATTATCGACTGTTTCTGTATCATAGGATATACCGGCAAGCACCAGTGGGAGATCCCTTATGCTGACCTTTCCTTCAGCTGCTTGCTGGACTTCATTCTGGAAGCTTACATTGGAGCCGTTCACAAGGTTAAAGGCCTCTTCATATGTTTTTTCCCTTTCTGACCCTGCTATTATTATAACCCTATCAGCATATCCATA
This sequence comes from uncultured Thermococci archaeon, assembly GCA_964621955.1. Lineage (GTDB taxonomy): Archaea > Methanobacteriota_B > Thermococci > Methanofastidiosales > Methanofastidiosaceae > Methanofastidiosum. The sequence continues at coordinate 180 of CAZUMN010000040.1, read as the reverse complement.
AGGGTCAGATTTGATAAAGGTGAATCTCTGCCCGGGCTGCCTTATGAAGTTAATTTCAAGAGAATCGAGATAGCGGCTTACAAGTGTTCCAGTTCCGTATAGGGCATCTGGGCCACCAAGAATAACGATTAGCTTTGCACCCTTAATCTTCCCTAGATCATCAGGAGTTAAAAACTCAGG
>CAZUMN010000039.1:0-9850 GCA_964621955.1 uncultured Thermococci archaeon | reverse complement strand
AGATCTCTACTTCTTTTCCATTTTGTATCTTTAAAATTATTTGTTTTGTATTCTTCCCCATACAATATTATTCTCGCACATGCTATTTCTGGATACTGCCATGCGTAGGGCAGGGTCTCCACAACTTTTTGTAAAACTATTTCTTTTGACCCTTCAGTCTCCCCAACTATGCTTGAAATACTGAAGAGGCATTTTAATTCTCTAACTCTTTGATTAAGAATATAATTTTGACGCTCTAGGATATTTTTCATTTTTTCATGTTTAGTCATATCATGGAAGATACCTTCTATTATTGTAATCTCTTCCCCTTCATATCTTGGAAATACTGTGCCCTCTAAAATTATTTCATTGCCACCCTTTTTCAAAAAAATAAGTTGAATATTAGTCAATGTTTCTCCATTATATGCTTTTGACAAAATATCTTGAAAGTATTTCTTTTTATTGTGAGGTATTATATCCCAAATTTTGAGGGTATTGAGTTCTGATTCTGTATAACCTAAAGTATCTAACCATGAAGGATTAACAAGGTCTATCTTTCCATCTGCCTTTAGACTATAAATCAGATCATATGTACCATTAAAAATATCCCGATAGTTCTTTTCACTTTTTAGTAACTTAATCTCCATTCTATGTTTATAAAGAGCAACTTCAATTGCGCTATACAAACTTTCTTGTTTGTAAGGTTTTATTAAATATCCATAAGCACCTGATTTCTTTGCTTTTTCTACAACTGTCTGATTTCCATAAGCTGTTGTATAAATTATTGGAATGTTATAATATTTAGTTATCTTTTCTGCAATTACAATACCACTTTCTTCTCCACCAAGCATTATGTCCATCAAGACTAGATCAGGTTTTTTGGTTCTTACCAAATCTAGAGCTGATTTTTCAGTCAAGCATTTTCCAACTACCAAGAATCCTAAGTCTACCAATAACTCTTCAAGCAACAAAGCTAAGTCTTCTTCATCCTCTACGATTAAAATCTTATCTTTTTCGGTCATTCAACAATCTCTAATACTTTTAATCTAAAATATTATGTATTTCTAAAATATAAATCTACGCTTTGGAAAAGAAGAATCTAGTTAGAATAAATAATAAAAGTATTACTTGACAAGTGTCAAATTAGGATTTATCTTCGCATTTTGCAGGCATCTGGCAACCACATTCATCTTTGACACCTGGAACAATTGTTCCGTTTTTACACCAGTCCGGGGCAGGAGGAGCAAATTGAGGGCATTCTCCACATTGGGCATCTGTGTCCTTTTGATTAACACAGGCAGAAAATGAAATAACAATAAGAAGACAGATGCACAAAACATATATCTTTTTCATATTCAACCTCATCCTATCTTTTAGCAAATATTGCATATATAAAACTATTCAAGATATTTGCTATTTTTTCACATAATAATAAAAACCCAATAATATATTTAATCCAGTGATTCAATGGACGTTATTAAAGAATTCTCGGAAAACGATAAATTCGCAAAACAGATAGGTATAGAATTAGTTGAAGTATCAAAAGGCCATGCAAAGGCGAAAATGAAAATCAAGGATACCCATCTTAATGCTGTCAATACTGTCCACGGCGGGGCAATATTTTCTCTAGCAGATTACGCCTTTGCCATCGCGGCAAATACTCATGGAATTATTTCTGTGGCTTTAAACGTGAATATTTCATTTTTGAAAGCAGTATCGGAGGGAACTTTATTTGCAGAGGCAGAAGAAGTTTCAATAAATCCAAAAATTGCAACTTATAATATCCGTGTATTAAATGAGCATAATGAATTAATTGCAACATTTCAGGGCATGGCGTATCGAAAAGAAAAAGTATTGAAGTAAATTGTCAAATCATTAACTATTTAACAACTACTCTCTTTTTTTTATATTGGTGATAATATCCCTCTCGTTGAGATATATTTGTGGAAAGAAAATACAGATGAAAAGAAAAATGAAAAATTGACATAACTATATTTCAATTAGGTTATACTCTTTTTTTCCTAAACCTATGCTTTGGCTATAATCAAGTATGTATCTACCTCTCTTAAATACTGTTCTATTTTCTCTTTCAGATAATTTATCAAGACATGCCATGTCAATTGCAACGGGATCAGTTGATGCAAATACTCCGAGATCCCTCACAAAAGGTTTCATACTGTGTCCTTCACAATCGCAGTTTTTAGTTATATTAAGTGCAAATGAAATGTATATGTTCTGTTTGCCTTTTTGGGCAGCGTATGCATATTCTGCCATTCTTTCATAGAATTTTTTAGAAATTGTTCCAATCCAATTAATTTTTATAGACCCCTGGGGGCAAACAGATATACAGGCGGCACAGCCTATGCATCTCTTTTTAGTAATTCTAGAAAATAACCCAATATTTATTGCATCAGAAGGGCATTTTTGGACACATTTTTTACATTTTTTGCACTGAAGAAAATTTATTATCGGCACTGTATTTGCATGCTGTTCAAGTTTTCCCCCTCTTGCAGCACATCCCATGCCAAGTTGCTTAATTGCACCTCCAAAACCAGCACCAATATGTCCTTTAAAATGAGATAATACTATCATTTGTGCCTGTTTTGAGATCTCTTTAGCTATTTTACAATTATCTAGATTTCTCATTCTTATTTCTACTTCTTCGTAGTCTTTGCCTATATCTCCATCGGCTATCACAATTGGGATCTGAGTAAATCCATGCTTTAAGGCAAGTTTAACATGATTTTTTCTTGTAGTCCTCTGGCCCCTATACAAAACATTTGTTTCAATGAAGAAGGGTTCATTGCCACTTTCTTTTAAGTGATTTATTATGCCTTCATAGTTATCCGATTTGATAAAAGTAAGATTTCCCTTCTCTCCAAAATGAACTTTTAATGGAATCTTTTTTTCTAGGAGAATGCCTTCATCTTTAACAATCCTCTTTAGTAACTCTCTCGCTCCGTTACTAACTTTTTCTGTTTCTGAATAATTTGAAACGGGTGTAAAATATACATTTGCCAACAAAGTCACCTATTATAAGTTGAAACGGATAAAATCGTGTGTTTTTAATCCTTTCTGCTAATATATACTTATATACTACAAAAAAGAGATTTGTCAAACATTATAAAGGTGACTCATTTGGCACTAAGAGAAATGACACCATATAAAAGATTCATGTCTGCTATAGCCGGCGGCCGAGTTGATAGAATCCCAGTGATGACATTTTCAAACTATTGTAAGGAATTAATGGCTTCGACAAACGTTACTTGGCCAGAATGTCAGACTGACTCAAAGGTCATGGCGCAGTTTCAAGAAGGGAGATATAATATATGGGGTATTGATGTTTTGTATTCTCACAATGATTTAGTATCCGAAGCAACTATGCTAGGGGCTGAGATTGACCTTGGTACTGATGTTAGACACCCTTCAGTAAAGAAACATGTATTTGAAAATACCAATCCATTAAAATATAGCCTGCCAAAAAATGTATTATCAAAGGGAAGAAATCCAATAGTTGAAGGATCTGCTAAGATTCTCGTTGATAAATATGAGAGATATGTGCCCGTTTTAAGAGCTGTTACAGGACCAATGACTATTGCAGGTCACCTTTGGGGTGTTGACAGAATATTAATGTGGTCAAAGCAAGAAGAGAAGAAGTTTGAAGCTTGTCTTGATATTTGTACTGATCTATGTATTGAAATAATAAGAGACTCTGTCGATTCAAGTGGTGTAGATGGATTTTCTATGCCTGATCCAACGGCATCAGGAGACTTACTTGATCCAAAGGACTTCCAGTACTTCCTTGAACCAAGGTACAAGAGATTGACGAAGGAAACAAAAGATGTTGTATCAATGTTACACATCTGTGGTGACACGAGAGGGTACATGGACAGGATTCCACACTCTGGATTCAACGCATTCTCATTTGAAGCTCCTGGTACATCAGTAAAGGAAGCTAAGATGGGTCTTGGGGACAGAGTTACACTTGTCGGAAGTGTGGAAACAATCCCAGTCGTCATGATGGCTAAACCTGATTATGTTTATGCTCAATCTTTAAGAGATATAGTTGACGGCGTAAATATTCTGGCACCTGCATGTGGAACGCCACCTTTTACTCCGAATCTAAATATAATGGCAATGGTAGAAGCCAGCAAATCAAAAAAATATTCTCTTTAGCCTAAGGATATAATATTAACTGGGCAGGAATCTACAGCCGATTGTGCGCAATCTACTAATGATTCATCTATTTCTCCTTCAGAATCATTTTTGCCCCTATATTTCTTGGTAACTTTAGAACTTTCACCAGGGTCAACAATAAAAACTTCAGGACATGTTGAGCTACAATTTCCACATAGAATACATTCTTCTTGTTTTATATGGACTTTCATCATAATCACAAAATATACCTAGCGCCTTCTCTTATAAATTTTTATGATATCTAGAAATGTATCCCCAATTAATTTAAATAAGTTCTAGAAGAATAAGATGTTGGTAAAAACATGCTGATAGATGTGTCATTAAAATTAAAAGAAGGGATGTTATTCAGGAAAGGCTCTCCATTATTTTCTATTTCAAATCTCAAATGTTTCCATGAAGAGGAAGGACAATATGAAACTTCAATAATAACTACTCCCGCACACATAGGTACTCATATTGATATAATAAGTAAAGATAATAATATTGACTTAAGCAGATTTATAGGCAGAGGTATTTTGATAGATATGCCCAAATGTAATGCGGGCGCAATTACTTTGGATAATTTAGATAATCAAGACTTAGTGGAAAAAGATGATTTTGTCTTTTTTAGGTCTGGCTGGAGCAAATATATTGGAGAAGAAAAGTACTTTTACCACCCAGAATTAGCATTTGAAGTCGTAGAATGGCTTTCTAAAAAGAAAGTGAATATGGTAGGCATCGATGCACTAGGATTAGGCATAGGTAAAAATCATGGTTTGTATGATAGATACCTAGCTGGTAATGGGATATACATAATTGAGAATCTTACTAATCTAGATTTGATTAAAGAAAAAACATTCACAGTTTACTGTTTTCCCTTAAGTATAGAAAATCTCGAAGCAATACCTACTAGAGTTATAGTTGAGATTTAGATTTTATTATGAAAATCAAAAATATTAAGAGAGTTATTTGTCTGGAAATAGATGTTAGAGGAAGGCCCACAGTCGCATGGAGACAATGCGCATACGATGCTGCACATTAATCTTTCTAACGTAACTCTTATTAAAGATGTTTCCATATTTATAGAGTATAATATGATCTCCTCAAACAAAATCCTTTCAAATAAGAATGAAATATTATCCCATAAAAAAGAATTTTTAGAATGCATAATAGAAACTGCAAATGCTATAATTCTCACTTGGGACAACGATACAACTATAACTAGTTTTAATACTTATGGAAAAAAAATGCTTGGTTATTCAAATGAAGATGTGATTGGAAAGAAATGGCTTGAATTTATTCCTCCGGACATCAAACCTTATATGGCGGGCGTCAGTGAAAAAATTGTATCGGGAGAAGATCTTTATTGGGATCATGAAAATACTTGGTTGTGTAAAGATGGAAGTATAAAATATATTCTTTGGCGTAACTCTCCCATAAAAGATGAAAGTGGGAACACAATTTTTTTTATCTCTGTTGGGGTTGATATAACAGAACGTAAGAAAACAGAAGAATTATTAATAGATGCGGAAAAGAAGTTTAGAACACTTTTTGACAGTGCAAACGATGCTATATTCATCCATGATTTTAATGGAAATCTTTTAGAGGTAAACGAAACAGCGTCTCAACGATTAGGATATAGCAAAGATCAACTTAGGGGTATGAGGATATTTGACATTGAGCCTCCTGAGTTTCATAATTATATTTTAAAGAGAATACAACAAATATCCCAGAATAAATCATTATTCTACGAAACAACTCACATCACAAAAAATAGAAAAAGAATACCAATTGAGCTTAGTAGCAGAATAATAGAACTTGACAAGAAATCATTCATTCTTTGCATTGCTAGAGATATCACTGAACGTAAACGAGCCGAAGACGAGATGAAAAGGCAACTTATGAAGTTTATATTGGAAGATGGAAATATATATACTGTTAGAGAAATAACTCCTACGATATCTCTTGAAGCCTTTAAAGATCTTCAAAAAATTGGTTATGAAAGTGTAGTAATATCCAGAGCAACAGAAAAAGAATTTCGAAAATTTTTTAATGGCGATTACAAATATCTCTGGCTTTATGAAGAAGATCCTAATGCAGAACTATCCAACCTAAGAAAAATTGAAAGTTATATTGGTGGTCTACCTAGAAAAAGTGTTATTCTTTTGGATAGAATTGATTACCTTATTACTAAGTATAGCTTTAAAGAAACCCTAATTTTTTTACAGAATATGATAGACTTGGCATATCTTAACGATTTAATAGTCTTAATTCCGATTGACACTCAACTCTTAAGTGAAAAAGAGTTAAAATTTTTAGAAAAAGATACTAAAGAAATCGAGTTCAGATATGGGAAAACTCTATCTGAAGACTTATTGGAGATATTAAGGTACATATATAGCAAGAATAAAACAGGTATAAAACCATCATTTTCTGATATTGGTATTGAGTTTAATATAACAAGACCGACAATAAAAAAAAGAATTGATAAACTTATAGAAACTAATTATCTGAATATCTCCATAAATGGTAGAAACAAGGTAATAGAAATAACTCAAAAGGGCAGAGATCTTTTCTCGAGATAATTTTTACATATTTTTACATATTATTTTCACAAAATATATCTATTAGTAAAGGCAATATATTAATGGGTACTATGTTAGAGAAAGATAAACGGGCAAGGAAGGTGGCAGTAGTGGCCCACTGCCTCCTTAATCAAAATGCAAAAGTCAATGGATTTGCATTCTTCCCTGACATGATAAAAGAACTCATAGATACTCTGCACAAGTATAACTATGGTATAATACAACTGCCATGTCCTGAAACGGTCTATGCAGGCATGAGAAGATGGTGGTATGTGAGAGAACAATATGACAACGCAATGTATAGAAAGATTACTAAAAAGGCCATAGAACCTGTTCTAGATCAAATCGAGGAGCTTTCCAAAGACGGATGCAAAATTGTCTTAATAGGTCTAGATGGAAGCCCATCTTGTGGGGTAAGGTCAAGTGGGTCTGACCAGAGATGGGGAGGAAAACCAGAGATAGATAACATTGAATATCCACAAGTCAAAGAATCGGGTATATTCATCAAGGTGATTCAAGAGGGAATAAAAAAGAGAGGCCTCCCGAAATTGAAAGAAATTGGGGCCGGATTCGATATGCCTAATTTTGACAAAGGGGCCATAGTTAAAGAAATTGAAGAATTTTTAAAAGATTAAGGGGTGAAAAATGACTAAGAAGGGAATTGTTAGAGAAGTAGATGGGAGATTTGAATTTAGCGAAACACTAGCTACTTCCCAACTTTACAATAAAGACCTTGCACCAGTTCCCATAGAAAAGAGAAACTGGGGTTACTATGAATATTTCTCCATGTGGGTTGGAATGTCTGTCTGTGTGCCTACTTGGATGCTTGCCGCTAGTATGATTGCCGCAGGTTTTAATTGGGTAGTAGCAATAGGAACAATAGCTTTAGGGCAGTTGATAATACTAATACCCTTAGTATTAAATTCATTTCCTGGAGCTAAATATGGAATACCTATGCCAGTGCTTCTTAGAAGTAGTTTTGGAATATTTGGGGCAAATATCCCTGCACTTTTAAGAGGAGTAGTTGCAGCAGGTTGGTTTGGGATCCAGACCATGATAATGGGATTCGCTCTTGACGGTATCTTAGTCGCATTAAGTCCACAAGGGTATGGGGGAATGTCAGGAGTTATCGGATTTTTCAATCTTCCAGCGCACGTAGTTGTATCCTTTATAATTTCGTGGGTAATGACCGTAGTAATTTGTTACTATTCGTCACCGGGAAAATCTGCGCCAGGAATAAAATGGCTAAATGATGTGTCTGCACCTATACTGTTGGTCATAGGGATAGGGCTGCTATGGTGGGCATTTATTGAAGCTGGAGGAGACTGGGGGCCAATACTTGGTCAACCAACTACAGCTTCTTGGTCTATATGGCCAGCATTTCTAACAGCCATGGTAGCTTACTGGGCACCACTTGCTATTAACATAGCAGATTTAACTAGATTTGCAAAATCCCAGAAAGTTCAGTATATTGGGCAAACCTTAGGACTTCCAACAACTATGACTTTATATTCTTTCATTGGGCTTGGTGTAACATCAGCAACAGTATTGATATACGGAGAAGCGATTTGGGATCCTGTAGCTTTAATGATAAAGACTGGAAACGTGTTCTTCGTATATGTAGGGCTGGTATTCATAATCTTAGCCACTTTGACTACAAATATCACTGCAAATATGGTTGCGCCTATAAATGATTTTATGCATCCACTTCCAAAATATCTTAACTGGGAAAGAACAACAATCCTTGTGGGTATTATAGGAATAATAATGCAACCGTGGAGATTCCTTGCAGATCCAAATGCTTACATCTGGACATGGCTTTTAGGATATGGATCTTTCTTAGGTCCTGTGGCAGGAGTATTAATTGCAGACTTCTGGGTAATCCAAAAACACCACATAAAATTAGAGGATCTATACACTAGGAACGGTTACTACGATTTCAGAGGAAAGACAAACTACGGCTCAATAGTAGCTCTTTTGATAATGGCTGGTTTAATAATATTCTATGCAACAAAGGGGCTTATACTAGGGTCAGGCTGGCCATCGTGGCTTTCAACAGGAGTTATGGTTCTTGGGATACTGGGTGCAATATATCTAGATATTGCTGACAAAAAAGGAATCAACATGTGCGGTGCACTATCTCTCTACCTAGGGATCGTAGTAGCAGTTGGTCTACAGTTGATAGTTCCAGTATTTGGAATGTATACATGGTTTACTGGAATAATAGTCGCCTTCCTCTCGTATTACTTGATACACAAATACTGGTACGGAAATATGTTTCCAGCAATAATTAAATAAATAATTTATTTTTTTACCTCCACAACACCCAACTAGCAATAAATAATTAAGAACAGTCTAGTTGGGTATTTTTTTATTGAGAAATAAATTTTGACTTTGCTGAAGCTATTGTAATAGCTTCATTCTTTTAACTATTATTACCATTAAATCAATAAATAAACAGAATATGTTTATAAAGATTTATTGCCCAACTCATTTATGATCACTTGGCAGATAATATCTCTTCTAACAGGGGCATTAATCGTTCTTATTGGAATATTTATTATTGTGTCAATAGTCAGAAATCCTATTAAAGAATCTCCGGATATATATGAAGGCAAGGCAGTATTCTCAAAAAAGATGGCCGTTGGTATACTCATGGGATTAATTCTTGGGGTAATATATGGGCAATCCGTTTTTAATAATGTTCTCTTGGGGATGCCTTTGGGAATAGGGATGGGTCTTTCAATTGCAGTATCTTATAGCCAAGCCAGTAAAAATAGATCCATAGCGCAACTTAGACTGATGAGATATTTGTTGTTATTGGGGTTGGTATTTTTACTGATAGGTATCGTTATGTTTTTAGTAATTATGGCGACTTAATTTTCTTCTAATATCAACTTTAAATTTTCGGCTTCTTCTTTCATATGTTTTTGAGTAGTTTCAAGGATGTAATTCACTCTGTCTTTGCTTAATTTAAGGAATAATCTTCCGAATTTGTAATATGTCACTGCAGTAAAGATTGATTTTTTTCCTTTAGGTTCAATCAGCCACTCAATCTTGGGGCACATAAAAGATGTTGGAAAATCAAGCTTGAATAATATCTTTCTGTT
>CAZUMN010000038.1:0-10070 GCA_964621955.1 uncultured Thermococci archaeon | reverse complement strand
CGATGCTTTGGAGTACCTGTTCTGCCCGAGGTTCATATTCTTCGAGAGATGCCTGATGGTCCCCGAGCACCAGGAGAAGAGGTTCAAGGTTTTAAAAGGAAGAGAGCTTCATGAGATTCGCGAGAAGGTTAACCGGGATTACTTGAGAAAGAGGCTTAGATGCACCCGGAAGGAGATCTCCGTTTACCTGACCTCGCACAAATACCATTTTAAGGGAGAGGTGGACGAGGTTCTCTTTCTGGAGGATGGAACTGCGGCGCCTCTGGATTACAAGTATGCTGAGTTCAAAAACACAATCTATAAGACGCATAAATACCAGGCGGCGCTTTACGGGATATTGATTATGGAGCATTTTGGCGTGGATGTGAAGAAGGGCTTCGTCTGCTATACCAGGAGCAATAACTATGTGGTAGAAATTGACTTCAGGCAAAAGGACTATAAGAAGGCAAAGGAGATAATTTACGAGATATTAATGATAATTCAAAAGGGATACTTTCCAGAGGGGTCGAAGCAGAAGGCCAGGTGCGTGGATTGCACTTATAGGAATATTTGTGTGTAAGAGGAAAAAGATACATAAAGATAGGCAATATGCAAATGTCTGACACAAATTGGTGAGTGAATGATCGAGGCGATAAGAAGAATTGGGGAGTACGCAGCTAATGGCAACTTAACTGAAGATGCTTATCTCAAGGGAATTTGCCAAAAAATCCCTGAATCCCAAACGCATAAAGGTATGCCGTTTGAACAGCACGTTGTTTTTCTGAACTTTAACACCCAAACCCAAAAAATTGAGATGGATTTTGAAAAAATAAATGCAGGTGGCAAAGATTCAGGGAAGGAATATTTATGGGTTGGGAATAATATTGGTCCCAAAGAACAGATTTTCCTTACTACAGATAATCCGATATATCTATTTACCAAATCATTATCAAATCTCGTTGAAAAAGCTAACGGAGACTTTAAAACCGATATAGAACATATCTTGAATATTTTTTTCATCGGTAATATTATAGACCCTTCGAAGTTCGAACTCTTAAATGAGAAAGTAGGGCTTCTGAAAAGAGAACTTGCCATAGTGAAAAAAGATTTGATGGTCTTAAATACAAAAAAAGAATTTAATGAAAAAATCAAAAAATTGAAAAGCATCTGCAGCGAACTAAATATTAAATGTGACATTTCCACAGAAGGAGACTTAAAAAATGCAAAAGAAATGCTAGACTCAAAGTGCGATGAATTAATGAATTCGAATATTGAGGATAAATTGATAAAAAAATATATGGAAGATATAATTAAGAGGCTAAAAGGAGACAAACGGGAAAGTCTACTAACTAATGATTTGCTTTCATGTCGAGGCATCAAGAAAGATGAAATATCCATTTATACGGTTAAATTAAATGGAAATTTATTGACTGAAAACCAAGAATATAAAAATATAGTTTATAGTGAGAAAATTAATAATTTATTTGATGTGAAAAGCAAAACCTATAGCAAGAATTTAACAAAAGGGAATTGTTCCATTTGCGGAAAAGGTGACTCAGTAGCAACAACAAGTAATGCCACCAATTTAGAGTTCAAGTTTTATATGACAGATAAAATTGGATTTTCCTCGAATCTTGACGGTATGTTTGTAAAAAATTACAATATTTGTAAAAATTGCTACCAGCATCTCATGATCGCAGAGAATTTTATTGATAATAATTTAAGCACGAGAATTGGCGGATTGAAAACATATGTTATTCCACATTTTATTTTTGAATTAGATAACTTGGATCTTGAAACGTTCTCAGAATTCATAAAATATTCAACTAATTCTATAGCAAATTTAAAATCTCTTGAAATTTTTCAAAATAAGTTAGTAAAATTTGAAGAGTATGAAGCTAATAAAAATAGTTTTATAATAGATTATATTTTTTATCGTAAGCCTCCTGCAAGAAGTGAATTTAAGATCCTAAAATTAATCAAGGACGTCTCGCCAAGGAGGCTTGATTTCGTAAACATTAAAATGCAAGAAATAAACAATCTGGTTGATGATAGTCATGAGGGCAACAAACGCTTGAAACTAGATCTAAATAAGATTTGGGAATGCATTCCAATAAAAAAGGGAGAAGGAACAGACAGCTATTCTGGACTTTCAAAATATCTTGATATTATAGACGCCATATTCTCAGATAAAAGCGTTAATTATGGGTTCATAATTAATCAATTTGCAGAGACTATTAGAATTATCAAGTTCGAGAGAGAAGGATATAATATCAGGATTGGGCAAGATTTCACAGATAAAATTTTGCAATTAAATTTTTTGTTATTACTGTTTATCAAATTAAAACTATTAGGAGATCTAGACGTGAACGATAAAAGCAATGCCAACGCTGATGAGATTGGAGAGGGTATGCTTCCTAAGGATATTTTGGACTATTGGAGCCACGTTGTCTTATACAAAGAAGAAGAGAAAAGGGCGTTGTTCCTGTTGGGATATCTCATTGGAGAGATAGGCAACGCTCAGAGTGTCACTGGTCACAAAAAAAAGCCTATTCTGGATAAAATCAATTTCCAGGGCATGAACGTAGAGAAGCTGATTCGGTTATCAAATGATGTCCTTGAGAAGTTAAAGCAATACGATCTTTTACAATACAATGAGGATACTTACTCCTTACTTAAATCGCTGATCGATAATAATATTCCAAGTTGGAGCTCGTCAAACCAGGAAAATGTGTTCTATACTCTTTCTGGATATGCTTTCTCGAATTATTTGGTACGAAAGAGAAGCAAAAGCAAATACTTTGAAGAATTGAAAAGAGCTTCCGAATACGTCGAGAAAATTAAAGAAGATAGCGGCAAAACAAGAGAAATGGAAAAGATCTTAGAAGACGCAAAGAAACTTGCAGAAGAAAACAAGTACTACGCGGCAAGAGAAACTTTAAAGAATATTTATACATTCAATAAAGGTAAGGAGGTTGAGTAAATGGGTGAAGAAATTAGAAAAGCCATCGAAAGAAATAGTGAAATATTATACATCTATGATGCAAGAATGTGCAATCCAAACGGCGATCCCGACGACGAGAATAAACCCAGGATGGATTATACTCAGAATATTAATCTTGTTTCAGATGTGAGGTTGAAAAGATACATCAGGGACTACTTGATGGATTATAAAGGAGGAGTAATCTTTGTCTCTAAGGTCGAAGGGAAGACGGTTGATGCTACAAATCGATTGAAGAAGTTGATAGAAAATAATAAAGAAGATATTAAAAATGATGAGAAGCTAAAAGATTTATTAGATAAAAATCTGCCAAATGAGAAGAATTTGTCAAAGCACTTGCCATGGCTTCTATCAAAGTTGGTTGATATTCGCTTCTTCGGTGCCACAATGCCTATCAAGAGTGATGTGGGAAGAGGAGCTTCAATAACGTTTACAGGACCAATCCAATTCAATTGGGGTTACTCCTTGAACAAAGTCTCTGGGCCAACAAATTCTAGTACAATTACTTCCACTTTTGCAGGAGCAGGAGAAGATTATAGCACAATGGGAAAGGACTTCCGAGTGGATTATTCGTTGATTGCTTTCCACGGCATAATTAGTGCGAAGAGAGCAGAGCATACAAATCTAACAGACGAAGATATTGATCTTTTTGACGATGCTATGATAAATGCAATACCCTTGGAAGCGACTACGAGAAGCAAAACAGGTCAATATCCTCTATTGTATATCCGGATAGAATATAATACATCAGAATTCTTCTTAGGAGATTTAAGAAGATATGTAAAAATAGCGGATAGAGAAGGAAAAGAGATGCCTGTTGAGGAAACTGGAAAACTACGATCTCCCGACGATTACACGTTAGATCTGTCCAAGCTGTGCGAAAGACTAATAGATTGCAGCGAGAGAATTCTTAGAGTTCATCTCTGGAAACACGACGATTTAAGAATTCGAGGCTGGAATATCGATAATGGAAAGATAATCGATACACAGATATCAGTTGTATCGTTGCCAAAAGAAGATGATATTAAAGTCTGATGGAAGGATTAAGATGTCAGGTAATAATCTCAATCCAGAAAAGCTTTTGATATTTGATTTAAAAGGCCCTATGGCACATTTTAGAAAATACTACACCAATTCTTCTTCTTTGAGTTATTTGTTCCCACCAAGAACCGTTGCTGCTGGATTAATTGCAGGACTTTTGGGATGGCCAAGTGAGAGGTATACAAAAGAAAAAGAGGCTATATATTATGAAAAGTTTGACGAGAATGAATGTCTTATTTCAATTTCTTTAAGATCTAAAGTAAGACGAATAATGCAAACAGTTAATTACATCAGAACAAAATTGCCTTCTGAATTAGATGGTAGCGGCGGAGGAACTCAAATTCCCATTGAGATTCTACTTCCAGAAAAAAGCAAAGAAATAAGGTATAGGATATACTTTTATCATACTAATATAGAAATATACGAGGTATTAAAAGAACGACTAAAAAGGCAAAGGTTTGTTTTTCCCCCGTATATGGGTATTACGGAATTTCTAGCCTCAGTTGACTATGTCGACGAAGGTGAGTTATCAAAAAAAACACATAAAATGGTTAAGCTAAATAGTGTCTGCAAACTTAATGAGGTAGAGTTGGATTTTAACGGGAGCGAGTTCCAGTATATCACTGAAAAGATGCCAACTGGTTTCTCTAATGATAGAATCCCAAGAAAGCCGGAAGAATACGTGCTTGAAATTAAAGATAATGTCATTAGAGTAAAATTCAAAGATAACGCTGCTTGTTATTCTGTGAATTATTCTGATAATGACTGCAAATTGACCGAAAATATAATGTTTTTATAAGGAGAAAATGATGGATTTTTATTCACATTTAGAACCAGAAATGATACTTATGAGAGATCACTTGCTACATGTTGGAACCCGGAGCCAGAGAATAATTAACTCAAAAGAAATTAATAATATAGATAAAAAGGTTATTTCTGATGTTTCGTATTTGATCGGAATTTCACACGATTTTGGAAAGTATACAACTTTCTTTCAAGAAAAATTAAAAGGATTTAGAGATAAAAATGATCCTTTGACATATCATGGATTAGTTTCTGCTCTCTTTTCATTTGAAGTTATTAATAGTTACATCAAAATAAAAAATCTTGAAAATGAAAATCCCTATAAGTTTCTGCCTTTACTTGCCTATTTTGCTGTAAAACGCCATCATTTAGATTTGGATGATATCGAAGATGATGTTAACACAGATAAATTATTTGATGCGGGTTTTAGAAGCTTAAATAATCAATTAGAAGATATTTGGAAGAACAAACCTCAAATAGAGGAGGATTTTGGCACTTTATTGCGAAACCATTCGCTGTCTTTAAAAGAAATTTTTACTAATATGAAAAAATATAAAGAAGTAATAAAATCATCTTCAGATATTAAACCACTAATTAAAAACTTGGATATGCATATGTATTTTTTTAAGAAAAAAAGCAATAGAGATGTAATTTATTATCTTCTTGTTCAGCTTCTCTATTCGGTTCTGATAGATTCCGATAAGAAACATGCAGGACATGTTAGAGAAATTGAACGCAAAAATTTACCAGAAGATCTGGTGGAAGACTATTTGGTATTGCCAGAATTTGATAAAGGCAAGATGAGCAATATAAACTATATACGTAATGAAATACGAGGGTCAGTCTTGAGAAATATCAGAGATCCTAAAAACATAAATCAAAGATTATTCACCTTAACTGCGCCCACAGGCACGGGAAAGACTCTGACGTCTCTTTCTGCTGCCCTAATATTAAGAAATAAGTTAAAAGAAGCGTTTGAATTGGAAAATGAGCCTCGAATAATTTATTCTCTGCCGTTTACAAGCATAATTGACCAAAGCTATGATGTCTTTGCAGAAGTAATGCATCAGATCGATGGTTTTGAATATAATGAGAATGAATACCTTTTAAAGCATCATTATCTTTCTGAGATATTCTATAAAACGAGAGCTTTGGACAGAGAAAAAGATATTGATGAGAGTCTGGCATTAATTGAGTCATGGGAATCCGAAATAATTGTTACAACCTTTATTCAATTATTCCATACTTTAATGGGTTATAAAAATCGCAGTCTCAAAAAATTTCATAATATTGCTAATTCAATAATAATTTTGGATGAAGTCCAGAATATACCAATTGAATACTGGAAATTAGTAGAAGTGATTCTAGTTGCTTTAACAAATTATTTCAATTGCAGGGTTATCTTAATGACTGCAACAAAGCCATTAATTTTCGAAGAAGGTACATATAAGGAACTTGTGGATGATTGCGATAATTATTTCAATATGGAGGAGCTGAATCGTGTTATCCTTAATATTGAATCTGATTATATGCAAGTATCAGAATTATGCAGAAACTTAGAAGTTTTGCCTAAGAAGTCTTATTTGTTCGTCCTCAATACCATCAATTCCTCGTTAGAATTTTATGCTTCAATAAATGATAGAATTAGAGAATTAGGTTTAGATTTTAAAATATGTTATCTATCTACTAACATAATACCAAAAGAAAGGAGAAGAAGGATAGAAGAGATAAAAGAAGCGATAATTAAAGGAAAAAGGATTATAGTTGTCTCTACCCAACTTATCGAGGCGGGAGTGGATATCGATTGCGATTGTGTTTATCGTGATATGGGCCCATTGGATTCTATAATACAAGTTGCTGGAAGATGCAATCGGAATAAAAAGCAAGAGCAATCAAATGTATACCTTTTAAATCTAGTTGACAAAAATAATAGACCATTTGCACGCATTTATGATCCTGTTTTATTAGATGCTGTTACACAAATATTAAAAGGCAAATCTCAAATACCTGAATCTGGATTTCTAAGATTGATAAATGAATTTTTTAAGGTAGCAAAAATGAAATCAAGAATGGAAACAAAACTCATAAATTCAATTTATGAATTGTATTACTATGATCGATTTTCTAATGATGAAAAGAGAAAGCCAATTTCTAATTTTAAACTAATAAAAGAAGATTACTTTAAATTAGATGTTTTTGTGGAGGTGGACAATAAAGCAAAAGAAATATGGAAAATAAATAGGGAAATCAGAGCCATTAGAGATCCGCTTGAACGCAGGAAGAGATTTCTAGCTATTAAAAAAGACTTTTACGATTATGTGATTTCTGTTCCAAGGATTTATGAAAAACAAGTAGGCTTTGATGAAAAATTAGGTATTGGGTATATATCAATAATAGAAGTAGAGCATGGAATTGGCTATAACCCGATATTAGGCTTCAAAAGAGAATCCGGCAATTATGACACTTTAATCGGCTAAGACACAGGAAACGGAAAATGAAAAAAAAACAATCTCAACCTAGATACAGGCAGAGGCATAAGAATATGCCATGAGGCTTCGCAATTCCTTCGCCGCCAGCTTCAACGATCATATTATATTATTGCACTAGGAAGGTATTTATAGAAAACTTCAGGCCACATGGCCTAAAAATCATAAAGCGAATATCAAAATTTCAGCATTCGAACGTGTTTCCTGCAATGAGAACATGAGTTATCTAGTTCTGCTCTGAAAGGAAGTCAATGGAACTTATACTGCAATTGAGCCATCTTTTCCGGACTGTCTGACCTTAGGGCGAATCGTCGAAGAAGCGCGGGCTATGGCAAAGGAGGCCTTTGATGGCTTATCGCTTGCATGATAGCGCATGGTCAATAAATCCTGCGGATTCGATTGTTGATGAATACTCTGATGCTTTGTCTGATTCTGATTAGCTAGCCTGCCAGGAAAACCATAGAAACCTATAAAGAGAGAGAATGCTTGACCACCTTTGAAGAATACGTAGAGCGTTCAAACATCGAACCCGAAGACCCAGATATTGAAAAATGAAAATACTCTGATCCCCATGAACCTCAAAATCCTCCGTCTAACCCTGCGCTCTGATTCCCCCATGCGAGGGGATGGGGCAAAGCTGCGTGGCTTTTTTGCCACCAGCTTCAATGAATATGCCCCTTTGCACCAGCATAACACAGACAAGCTGATCTACAGGTATCCTCTTATCCAGTATAAGATGATCAACGGCAATCCTTTAGTCCTGGGAATCGATGAGGGTGCTGAGGTACTGAAAGAAATTTATGATAAATTTGATAAAATAAAACTAGGAGAGAGCAGCTACGCCATTATGGAGAGGGAAGTGACTGTAAAGAGCGAGGAGTTCGGCTGTACAGATGGGATTCTCAGCTACAGGTTTATGAGCCCATGGATTGCCCTCAGCCAGGAGAACTATGTCAAATATTTGGCCGCATCTGAGGAGGAGAGAAGGGATTTATTGAGAAGGATTCTGGTGGGCAACATCCTCTCCGCCTCCAAAGGTCTGGGGTATGTGGCAAAAGAGCACATCAGGCTGGATCTGGGGAGGATGAAAGATGAGATCTGCATGCTCAAGGGCACAAAGGTTACAGGCTTTCGAGGGGAGTTCACCACCTGCTTTGCCATACCAGATCACATGGGACTGGGAAAGTCGGTCTCCAGAGGATTCGGCGCGGTTATGAGGCTAAAATAGATCGCTTAATCACTCTTTTTAAAGCTAGGGGCGCATTTTGAGGCTGCCCGGCCGGAACGAATTTATAAGGCATCTGATAAATTCCATTCATGCCAGCGGAGGGCTGAGAAAGGGCGGTTTAACGGTGTCAAACAGGAAAAAGAACGAAAAAAAGCCGCTCATCAAGAGCAAGTTCCACGAAAACAAGGATTGAAACTCATAATCAATCGCATATGTTGAGTTTCCATCAATCATCAAGAGCAAGTTCCACGAAAACAAGGATTGAAACCTTGAATGCTGGATGAAGAGTAAACCCTGGATAAGGCATCAAGAGCAAGTTCCACGAAAACAAGGATTGAAACACTCTGTCGAAAGAGAACCCAGCGACGGAGAACCTCCCATCAAGAGCAAGTTCCACGAAAACAAGGATTGAAACCTTTTATTCGAGCGGTGTCCAGACTGTCCAGCTTCATCATCAAGAGCAAGTTCCACGAAAACAAGGATTGAAACCAGTATATTCAGAAGAGAACCAACCGGAACATGGCCCATCAAGAGCAAGTTCCACGAAAACAAGGATTGAAACAGCGTGAATCCTGTGATTACAGTATCCTTTTCTTGCACATCAAGAGCAAGTTCCACGAAAACAAGGATTGAAACTCGTTCGCGAGCTGATGCACCAAGCTCTTCTGCGGAGCATCAAGAGCAAGTTCCACGAAAACAAGGATTGAAACTAGGTGCTACCCTCCAGGTCAACGTGTCCGGCGACGCATCAAGAGCAAGTTCCACGAAAACAAGGATTGAAACTTATGAGCGAAGACGGCAAACTTAATAATGTCGGACATCAAGAGCAAGTTCCACGAAAACAAGGATTGAAACCTTCTTGGCATCCCAGTAGACTTCTCGAAGAACATACATCAAGAGCAAGTTCCACGAAAACAAGGATTGAAACGTAGTCGGAAAGAACCCGTCACAAGAGGAATACTAAACATCAAGAGCAAGTTCCACGAAAACAAGGATTGAAACACCACGTCCCCAAGGCCATCACCATCAAAAGGAATTGGTCATCAAGAGCAAGTTCCACGAAAACAAGGATTGAAACTCCAGCAAGAGCACTCAGAACTACATCCAGTCTACGCATCAAGAGCAAGTTCCACGAAAACAAGGATTGAAACACATTGTATCCTCCGAACTAATAACAGACGAATCGGCCATCAAGAGCAAGTTCCACGAAAACAAGGATTGAAACACGCCCAAAGACGGCTTCTGCGGCGATCTGGTGGACATCAAGAGCAAGTTCCACGAAAACAAGGATTGAAACACACCCAAAGACGACTTCTGCGGCCATCTGTCGGACATCAAGAGCAAGTTCCACGAAAACAAGGATTGAAACATCCACCAGACCGGATCGACTGGAGCACGCGCCTTCATCAAGAGCAAGTTCCACGAAAACAAGGATTGAAACACAATCCCATCGATCTTGTACCTCCGTATGGTCTCCCATCAAGAGCAAGTTCCACGAAAACAAGGATTGAAACGCCCATGAGCCCAGGCA
>CAZUMN010000037.1:0-10491 GCA_964621955.1 uncultured Thermococci archaeon | reverse complement strand
TGAACCACTTACATCTGCCTGTTTCCCAAGTTCAGTGACTTTTCTGATAGTATCCACACTGCCTGCTGCTTCTAACTGCACATCTGTATTTTTATTTGCAGCTTCAAAGTTTTTTTCAACGGCTTGGAATGGCTGGGCCAAACTTCCAGCGTGGAATACACTTACCGTTTTAGGCTCAGTAGTACACCCAACTGTTAAAGCTACCATTATTCCAATTAAGAATAATGCTGATATTTTAAGATATGTTTTTCTTTTATTAATAATATCACCTCGTTATGTTTATACAGATATAACGATATTTAAAATTAACTGAATTAGACTTCTTATTTCTAAAAAAAACTGAATAATTCTGTATATTTAAAGTCCACAAAATTTATATAGATAACTAATGGAATAAAATATAGAGTTAAACGGGTAAGTGAATATAAATGAATATTGAAGGTGGAAGTTACACACTTTGGGAAGAGTTCTACAATGCTTCTATTAGATTATTGAAGATGGAAAAATATACAGAAGCAAAGAGGCTTGCAAAAAAATCACTGAACGAAGCTATAGATGTTTACGGCTCTTCGCACTCAACTTCCGGCATGAGTCTTTTTTTACTTGGACTTATTTCACAATACCAAGCAGAATTTGCTGAATCGGAAGTATTTTACGAAAAAGCACTTTCGATTTTTGAGAGAATATTTCCTGTAAAGGACATAGTTGTTCTAAATGTTTTACAGAACCTTGCATTTGTATACCAGTCACAGGGCAAATATCCTGAATCAGAACAACTGTACAAAAGAGTATTGAAACTCAAGGAAGAGGACTATGGAAAAGAAAATTCTCAGCTAATCCCTATACTCTGTTCACTTGCTAATCTTTTAAAAGAAATGAAAAAATTTGACGAATCTGAGGAGCTATATACCAGAGGACTTCAAATTTTAATACATGAGTATGGCCCGGATCACCCTCAAATTGGGGATATATATGTTAATCTCCACAACATATACTCTATTCTGAATAAAAGAGAGGAAGACAAACAACTTTACAACTTTTTAAAGAAACACTCCGAGTATTTCTAAATAATCTACTATTTTTTGACATTGATTACCAAAAGCTATATATATCTTCGTCTAAAACTATTTACGAGGCTAAAATATGAAGAAAATGTCAGTAATACTCGTTTCATTGATTCTATTAATAAGTACGATTGGGATTGGTTTTGTTTTAGGATGTGCTATCCCTTATTTTGAGCCACAGCAAACGACTGTTCACGTAGGTGAATTTTTCACTGTAGTTGCTATTAGTGGCGGAATTAATTGCATTGATCCTGCATATATAAAAATATATGAAACAGATTGTTCGACTCTTTCAGACAAAGTTGTTTTTGTTAGTTCCCAATGTGATGGGAATAAGCTTACCGTTACTTACAGGGCAGTTAAACAAGGAACTGTTAAATTCAATTATATCACATGCAGCAAAGAAGTAACAATACTTCCAAAACCACACCCAATGTTCTCTTTTATGAAAATACTCGGATTTGGGAAATCCGATTAAATTTTATTTTTATTAAAAATTTAAATAAATAAGGATACGTATAGTACCATAAATACTATGAAAGTTCCTATTGCTGATCCCAAGTGAAGCTGTGTTGGGGATATCTTGTTCTTTTCCCTCAATTCATTTAAGACAAATTGCATCCCTGGTAGGGAAAGAGTCAATCCCCATGATAGGTATCTAAAGCTTGCAGTGTTCATGTTAGCTTTCTGTTGTTCCTCTTTTGATTTAATAAGTTCATCCTTTAAATCTTTGATTTCCCAAGTTAATTCTTCATTTTGGACTTTGTAGCTTTCAACTGATCTTTGCATTTCAATTATATTTTCTGTCAGTTTCACATTCTCTTGGGTCAATTTAGTAATTTCATTTTTTAGAGAATCTATTGAGCCGCCATAGTCTTCTTCTAAAGAAAATACAGAATAGAAATTCTTGTCTAATCCAGATAGGACTGTTGAATAAAAGAATCTTCCTCCTTGGAGTCTCCACCCTGCGGAGTCAAATGGTTTATACCCGCTTGGCAGTGTTATCTTAATTGTAGCTAGATCGTCTGGACCTAGGTCTGAAGAAATTAAATAATCGAATGAGTTTAAGGTACTTGGAGTGAGATTAAAAATGGACTGTGTATTAATAACATAGATTATATTGAATTGGTAATCTGAGAGTCCCTTTTTTCCTTCAGTATTTATTGTAAATTTAGTGTTAGTTGAACTTTCATCAAAGGTAACATTTAATTTGGTCCATGATGAATTGGAGTCTTTATAGCTTAAGTCTATATTAGTTACCATATTTTTTGGGATACTGTTCTCAAAAGTTAGATTACCATGTGCGTCTGAAAGTATTATTTGATGGGTTAAATATGTGTACTGCTGGTCTATATTAACATCTGTCAAAATATTCATTTGTACGGAGGGATCTATACCTGCTGCATCTGATGTAACACTAAATGAATAAAGAAAACTTTCAGCTTTAGCATTAGATTGATTAATTAAAAATGCTCCTAGTACGAACAATAACGCATAAATTCTAATTTTTCTTGACATATTAACCCTTCCTAGATTTGATAGACTATAAAATCTTTAAATTACTTTTCATTTTTCCCCTAGTCAACAAATTATAATATACTAAGTTATGAATAATATATACAATATCAAGAAAATTACAAATGTTCCAACAACTGAACTTATCAGTAGCTGTGTTGAAGTGATTACTGATTTTGTCCTAAGTTCAGCAAAGAAAAGCAATAATATTGGGAGTAATATTGTAAGCCCCCATGAGAACTGCCAGAAGTTGTTTGAAATTCTATCTGACACTTTTCTTTCTTCTTCAGCTTTTTGAAGTCTCTCGTTAAGATTTTCTATTTCAGATGAGAGATTTTGATTTTCTACTTTGTAACTATCGACACTTTTCTGGAGTTCCGAAATCGTTTCTAGCAACTTTGAATTGTCCTGTCTTAGATTAGCTATTTCCTGTTTTAAAGATTCTAATGAGTCTGAATAATCATTATCTGTGTTGAAGATGGTATAAAAACTTCCAGAAGTCTTGGAAATCTGTGCCGAGTACACGAACCTTTCATTTTCAACTCTCCAGCCAGAATTATTAAGCGGCTTATACCCTTTAGGCAAGACCAAATTTATACTTGATATATCTGCTTCACCTATCTTTGTTATTAAAAAATATTCAAATGATAAGAGAGTGTTAGGTTTAAGAGTATAAATTGAAGATGTATTTATTTTGTAATTTAATATAAAGCGGTAACCATCGCTACCTTTTCTCTCTGCAGTATCAAGCGAAAATCTAGCATTTGACACTTCAGGATCCAAAGTAATTGCTACTTCATTCCAGCTAGAATTGGCATCTTGATACATTAGCTGAATCTGAGTAATAATTGATTTAGGGATTGAAGTATTAAATATAAGAGTTTGAGGGGCTTCTGACAAATATATTTGATTGTTAATAGTTGTATCTCGGTCTGATATATTCACATCAGATAATATCTCGATTTTGCCAAAAGGCACCATATCTGGTGATTTGGGTGCAATGCCAAAAGAATATACAAATCCTTCAGCATCTGCTCTAGGTATGCTAATGATTAATGATCCTAATATTAGGCATAATATAAAAACTATTGATTTATTATGCGTGATTTACACTCTCCGGTGCCTTAAGGATTATGGCCAATATAAAAATCTTTTGCTTTTAAGTTTAAGATATACTTTTAAAGATATAATAAAATATAGTATTTATGGCAACTTTAGACGATGTACTGCATGTCATCTCAACAGATGATGAAAAAGCAAAGATTGTTGCCATGGAGCTCGCAAATGATAATGGAAGGCGTATAATAGACGCTTTTTTTATTGCACCACAATCGGCTGGTGATTTAGCAAAAATGTTAGATCTTCCAATGCCTACTGTGATGTTCCATATAGAAAGATTGATGGAAATCGGGATTATAGGTGTAGTTGATACAAAACTTTCAAGAAAATTTAAGGATATAAAATATTACGGGCCTAAAAAGACAGCTATCCTTATAGTTCCCTCTCAGAAGGAAGAAACTGTAAGAAGCCTATCCACTAGCCTCAAAACGTCTTATATCCCTGCAACAACGGCTTTGTTAGCCATGTTCTTAGTTGTAATCCTTGGCATAGGTTTTAGCGCCCCAGGTATTTTCCAAACGTTTCAGTCAAATCAGCCACAAATTATGTCTCAAGGTGTAGGGGGCAATGACGAAATGAGACAAATGGATTACGAAGAAGAAAAAACAGCCATAGTTCCAGAAACAGTACCCACAAGCAACCCACTTACACCTCTAATCTACATAATAATTGGCGGTCTGGCTTCACTATTATTGATATTAATATTATTAAGATTTAAGGGTAGATGATTTGAAAGTAGGCATTATCTCTAGAACAGACAAACAAAAAGCATTAGACATTGCTAGGGAAATATCAGAAATTTTGAAAGTAAAATATGAAGTCTATTTTGACGAAACTTTAAACAAGCATTTCCCTAACAATAACTATTCTAAAAAATCTGGCGATATAGATTTATTGATATCCGTTGGCGGCGATGGGACAATATTAAAGTCTGTTAGGCGATATAGGGATACTCCGTTATTGGGCATAAACATGGGGACGGTCGGATACTTAAACGAAGTACTCCCTGAAGAAATTGGTTCGATACCCATTATACTAGAAAATCATACCATTGAAGAGCGTTCTATGATCTCTTGTAAGATAGGCAATAGAACTGTAGAGGCATTAAATGATATTGTAATACGGACAGAAGTTGCCACAAGGGTATCCCAAGTCAAAGTGGAGATTTCTGGGCAAGAGTACATTGTCTCAGGTGACGGAGTTATTATTACGACACCAACTGGTTCCACAGCATACTCTTTTTCCGCAGGAGGTCCTATAATAAGAACTAATTCTCAGGAATTTGGGATCACACCCATCTGCCCTCTTTACCGTAAAGCAAGTCCAATGGTATACCCAGATCATGAAAATGTGATTGTCACTGCATTGGACAGGCCATGCACTATTGTTACAGATGGATTTCCCGAAGGCACAATGAAACCTGGGGATAAGATACAGATAAAAAAAAGTCTTCTTAAGGCTAGATTTGTAAAGAAGTGAATTTAGTGAAATTCATCCTTGACTCATCAGCATTTATCAGTGGATTTTTACCAGAAGAGGATGAGTATTTTACGGTCTATGAAGTAATTGGCGAAGTTGAAGATGACCAATCTAAAGAAAGATTGTCTTATTTTTTGAATTCTGGAAAGATTAAATTAAAGGAACCTAACCCAGAAATAGTAAAAGAAGTAACTAATAAATCTCAAACAACAGGAGACAATCTATCTTTGACGGATATTAAATTAATTGCACTTGCAATTGAGTTAGATTCTGAGATTATATCGGAGGACTACGGGATACAAAATATTTCTTCTATGATGAATGTTAAATACAAATCAATTAGAGAATCTGGGATAAAAAAGATAATTCATTGGGAGTATTATTGCTTGGGGTGTAAAAAAATATACTCAAAAGACAAAAAAATCTGTCAAGACTGTGGAAATATAATTAAAAGGCGGCCTATAAATAAAAATATTGATTATTCCTATTAATTACTTGAGTTTTATTAATATGCTATAACCAATAAATTTATATTTAGGAACACTTAATATTGTTAGTATGGTCAACACTACTACAAATACCGAACAAGATTATCTTAAAGCCATTTTAAATATTACAGAGAATAAAGGTTTCGCGAGAACAAAAGATGTCGCTAAGGCGTTAGGAGTAAGACCTGCAACTACAGTTGAAATGCTAAAAAAACTTGAAGAAAAGGGACTAATCAAAAGAGAGCATTATGGGCCCACAGTCTTAACTGAAAAAGGAACGAAAATAGCAACAATTACATTAAAAAAACATAAAGTTCTTCTTGATTTTTTTACGATGATACTTGTACCAGAAGAAGATGCTGAAAAAGATGCGTGTGATATGGAACACAATTTAAGTAAGATCACGAATGAACAGCTTATTAAGTTCATGGCGTTCTTATCTCACGAAGGATTCTTTGATATATGGGCAAAAAAATTCAAAGATTTCTCTTCAAGCGGCAAGTTGAAACCTATCAAGTTCTCTGATGAAGAGTATTATTATGATTTGGCAACCCAGAATATGAAATAATTCTCTATTAACAAATAAACTATTTAAGAAGAGAAATATTACCAAATTCATGATATCTCTTGGGATAGAGGGTACAGCGCATACTCTTGGGATTGGGATAGTTTCTGAAGAATGCGTGCTCTCAAATGTTACTGATTCTTATTGCTCAGATGGGGGAATTCATCCTAGAGAAGCTGCAGACCACCACGCTAATGTAATAGGGAGCGTCATGGAGAAGTCTTTATCTGAAGCAGGTATTAAAAAAGATGAAGTTGACTTAATCTCTTTTTCAATGGGGCCTGGACTTGGGCCTTGTCTTAGAATTGTTGCCAGCGCTGCAAGGTCACTCTCGATTAATTTAAATGTGCCCATAATAGGAGTTAATCATTGTGTTGCCCATGTAGAGATTGGCAGATTCACTACAGGGGCAAAGGATCCAGTTACGCTTTATGTTTCAGGAGGCAATACTCAAATATTGGCTTATGCAGAAGGTAAATATAGGGTGTTTGGAGAGACTCTTGATGTCGGAATAGGTAATATGCAGGATACGTTTGGTAGGGAATTAGGGATAGGATTTCCCTGTGGAAAACAGATCGATGACCTTTCTAGCAAAGGACGCAATTATTTACAGTTACCCTACACAATAAAAGGTATGGATTTTTCTTTCTCAGGGCTTTTGACAGAATCGATTAAAAAATTAAAAACTAACAACCAAGAAGATGTTACTTTCTCACTAATGGAAACTGCATATTCTTTGGTAGTTGAAGCATCTGAAAGGGCAATGTCACATACCGAAAAAAATGAACTATTATTAACGGGTGGAGTTGCATCTTCTAAAAGATTAAAAGAGATGTGTAGCACTATGTGCATTGAAAGAGGCGCTACACTTTTTGTTCCTCCTCCTGCTCTATGCCGGGACAATGGGGCAATGATTGCCTATCAAGGCCTATTGGAATACACAAATGGTAAGAGGATGGAGATTGAAGATACGATAATAAAACAAAAATGGAGAACAGACGAGGTGGAAGTGAATTGGGTATAGACAACGTAGAAAAAGCAGCAAAAATCATAAAGGAGGGTGGCGTGATAGTCTACCCAACTGACACTTGTTACGGTATAGGATGCGATGCGACTAATCCACTGGCAATTGAAAAAATATTCAAAATAAAGGGTAGGGAAAAAGATAAACCACTTCCATTGATAGCTTCTTCAATTGAAATGATAGAAAAATATGTTTTTTTAGAAGAAAGAGCAATTAAACTGTTCAAAGCTTTCCCCGGGATATCTGTGGCCCTTAGAAAAAAAGGAAATGCCATACCCGATATTGTAAACAAGGAAAAACTGGCATTTAGAATACCCTCAAATGAGGCATCTATAAAATTGTCTGAATTATCTGATAAACCTATCATTTCCACAAGTGCAAATAGGTCAGGGGACCCATCTCCTTACTCTATAGAAGAGGTAAAATCTAGCCTCAAAGAATTTTTAGAAGAAATTGACCTATTTATAGATGGCGGAGTTCTCGATAAAAATCCTCCATCGACTATAGTTGATTTAGTTGATGGCACGATAGGGAGAGTAGGCAACGTAAAAGAAAAACAGATAATAGATTTACTGGGTGGTAAGCTTTGATTTTAAAAAAGGGGGCAGAAGCAGACCTTTATCTTGAAGATTTCAAGGATGTTTTCGGGTTTGACTTTTATAATGAGAAGGTTGTCATCAAAAAAAGGGTAAAGAAAAATTACAGGATTAATGAAATTGATGACATGATTAGGGGATTTAGAACAGTAAAAGAAGCAAAGATAATCAATAAAGCAAAACTCTCCGGCGTATATTCTCCAGCTCTATATCATGTTGACTTAAAAGAAAAAAGTATTGTAATGGAGTATATTAATGGGATCCGATTAAAAGAACACTTTTCTTCAAAAGGCCTCGATAAAGAAATAGGATTTCAGATAGGTAAATCAGTTGGCTCTATGCACAAAGCTGGGATTATCCATGGGGACCTTACGACATCGAACATGATATTAAACGATGGCAAAGTATATTTCATTGATTTTGGATTATCAGAGGAATCCGAAGAAATTGAGAAGCAGGGGATAGATGTACACCTATTGAGACAGGCTTTAGAGAGTACTCATTTTGATATTTCTGAGGAGCTATTTAAAATAATACTTGAAGGGTATTCGGATGTAGTTGGAAACAAAAAGAAGGACGAAATCCTCCAAAGAATCGAACAAATAGAAAAGAGGGGAAGATATAGAAAAAGAGATTAAATCTTTTCTAATTCGCTTAAAACTTCCCAGAGAATTGTTCTCGTGTGCATTGGCATGTTAGGATCATTTGAAATTTCATCCAGCAACTCAACTGCAGCATGGGCTCTTGATTGGGCAGATTCAGAAGTATCGAGTAATCTGTCAGCAGCTTCCTTTGCAGCCCTTCTTATGTTTCTAGGAACACTGTTGTCTTCGTTAACAAATTCGTTTAAGTAATCGACTATACCTTTAATATTTTCTTCAGGCATTATATCACCTCTTCTATATACCGCATGAACATGAAATTGCTTTAAAACTTTTATCTTTAGAATATTTAATTTACTAAAACTAAATAGGTTATAAGTATCGACATTATGCCAAAAACAGCCCCAATTAACCAAATTATAAGGACTAGGCTTTTTTCAGTGAGTTTAAAATGGGAAGTAAGTAAATTCGCCACTGAGAGATATTTTTGGGGGTGTAATATCCCGTTGCTGTCCACTTTAGTAGGCCCATATTTTTTTCCGCCAAATCTTCTCATTGATTTGAATAAAAACTCCATAATTTGAGGCAGTAAAAGGATTACTCCAATTATCTCAATATGTTTTATTATAGAAAATGATGCTACTATTGCACCAACTATCAAGGTTCCCGTATCGCCCGGGAATATTTTTGCCGGATATTTATTGTAAATTAAAAAAGCAAGGAAGGATAAGGTGAAAGTAAGGAGATAAATTGAAGTTTTTAGGTCCCCTAAAAGAAATATGCAAATTGAAAGTGAAAGAGTTGATATAAATCCCAATCCAATCTCCTCACCGTTAAACCCTGCAAGAAGATTAGTCAGATTCGAAGCGGCGGTGATGCCTATAGGAACTATAAGATAGTAGAGGATACCAATAGGAATCTTGAATAAAATTAGATTTAATGTAGTTTCTTTGACAAAAAATAATAATGGTATACCTCCCAAGAGGCATGCGATTGTTTTGAGTGATTGAGGTATATTATAAAGATCATCTACCAGACCGACCACACCTATAATTGCAACAGGAAACACGAACATCAGTATTAACGCATCACTTGATAATAAGTAATAAAGAATAAAAATAGGGATCGTTCCTAGGAGAAGAGCTATACCTCCGGCTTCAGGGATCTCAAATCTTTCTATCTTATGGAGGTCAATACCAAATAAACCGTGCTTTTTATTGATTTTGCCGACGATTGGGGTAATGATAAGTGTAGTTATGAATGAAATAATCGGAAGCAATATGCTATTCATGAAATAACTGTTATATAGGTATTCTTAAATATTGTTATTATGGAGAAACAGCTCTCTCATTACACTCTTTTTCTATTTGACATGGATGGAACTTTAGTAAAGTTTAAGCTTGACTTTGAGTATCTAAAGAGAGTCACTAGAAAGATTCTAGAAGATAACGGGATATATCTAGAGATCAGAGGGTCTTTAATTGAGACATTAAAAGAATTAAGGCCTGTATTTACTAAGGAAGAAGAGTATAACGAATTTGTGAAAGACATTGAAAACATTATAGTCCAGCATGAACTCGAAGCATCAGAAAAAGCTGAGGCTTTCCCCCATTCTATAGAGTTACTAAATATTTTGAAGTCAAAAGGGAAGAATATTGGGATAATCACTAGGAATAGTAAAGCTGCATCTATGAAGACGCTAGAAGTTTCTGGATTAATAAAATATATGGATGTTATTGTTACAAGGGAAGACGTTGCAAAAGTAAAACCTGATCCTGAGCACGTAGAAGTTGCCATCAAATTTTTAGAAAAAAAGGCAGAAGATACAGTTGTTATTGGGGATCACAAATATGATATCTCATCTGGAAAAAGAGCTGGATGCTTTACCATAGGAATTCTTTCAGGTGTATCCTCAGAAGAGCTTCTAAATGAAGCAGACCTTATTGTCTCTTCGCTAGAGGAAATTATTTCGTTTTTATAGGAAATAGACAATAAAGTTTTTAAACAACAATTTAATCGTTTCGTATATATCCAAAGAA
>CAZUMN010000036.1:0-10505 GCA_964621955.1 uncultured Thermococci archaeon | reverse complement strand
TGCGGAGTAGGAGGACAGGGAACTATTCTCGCTTCATATGTTCTTGGAAATGCAGCATTAAAAGATGGGCATAAAGTAAGATTGGGTGAGATTCACGGTATGGCCCAGAGAGGGGGTTCAGTTGTTTCTCATGTAAGGATGGGCGATGAGGTCTACGGTTCTGTTATCCCACAAGGGAAAGCAGATATTATTATCGCATTTGAACCACTAGAAGCCTTAAGAAATGTATCTTATCTAAAAAAAGGAGGAAAGACAATACTAAATACCGAGAGAATTAATCCAATCTCCGTATCGCTTGGAGAATGTGATTATCCTCCAATAGATGAGATATTGTTTAATCTCTCTGAAAAAGGTAAAGTCTATCATTTTAATGCAACTGAAATTGCAAAAGGCTTAGGCAATCAGGTCACAATGAACATGGTAATGATGGGAGCTCTCTCCCTTCTTGAAACCCCAATAAAAAATGAGACACTCCTAGAAACAATAGTATCCGTACTATCCAAAAAAGCAGAGATAAACATGAAAGCCTTCGAAGCAGGAAGAAAAAAGATGGAGAGCCTACTGTAGTTTATATTTCTGCTATTATAGTCTCTCCCGCCTTTACATTGTCCCCAATTTTTATTATTGTTGAAGAACTAGAGGGATACATGACGACTACTTGTGACCCTAGTTTTATAATTCCGATTTTATCCCCCATATCCAAAGTTTGACCCTCACCCACATAACAATCAATTCTTCGTGCAACTGTTCCGGCAATTTGAACTGTAACTGTCCTTATATTCCCATCAATTACGACTATATTTCTCTCATTCTCTATAAGGACGTTTCCAAAAGCAGGAAGATGATTTCCTTCAATGTAAATAATATCTATTACCTGGCCCGATACAGGGGCTCTGTTTACATGAACATCAAAAAGATCCATAAAAATGGAGATCATTGTAAAATTTCCTTCAATAATGCCCTTTAGTTCTGGCAAGTAAATTATTTTACCATTTTTTATTGTAAAAGGGATTTCACCGTCATGTACAGTATCTATGGATATCACTTTTCCATCAGCAGGAGAAATAATAATATTTTTATCTATAGGAATAGATCGTTGTGGGTCTCTGTAAAAATTAATGCTAACAATAACTAGCCCTACAATAATCAGACTTAGAATAACGGCCGCATTTCTCTTAAATTGGGACACCACAAATGTTAAAAACAAAGGTATTTATTTAAAATTAATCGTGATTGGTGTTCAACTAACGAAAACTATTATAAGCTATAGATAGTGAATATTGTTTATTAGACCTAGAGGTGGTTCCATAGTATTTATAGAAAAAGTCACAATGAAAGGATTCAAATCCTATGGTAATAAAACTCTCACACTTCCAATTTCTAAAGGGTTCACATGCATTGTTGGGCCAAACGGAAGCGGAAAGTCAAACATAACAGATGCAATCTGTTTTGTTGTCGGTAGGATATCCGCAAAATCAATGAGGGGTGAGAGGCTCTCAGACTTAATATTTAACGGAACAGAAGATGAAAAAAAAGCCGAAGAGGCAATAGTTTCAATCACTTTTAACAATGAAGACGGTGGGCTTCCAATTGATGAGAAAAAAGTTACCATCTCAAGAGCAGTCAATCTCAAAGGAGAAGGGGAGTACAGGGTAAATGGAAAAAGGGCCACTAGATCTTACGTTTTAGATATATTTTCTTATGTGGGTGTAAGGCCAGATGGGCATAATATTGTAATGCAGGGAGATATTGCACACTTTATTAATATGAACCCTGTTGAGAGAAGAGGCATCATAGAAGAGATATCTGGCATTGCAGAATTTGATGATAAAAAAGACAAAGGGCTAAGAGAACTTGAAAAAGCCCAGGAAAATATAACAAGAGTTGAGCTTGTAATCTCAGAAGTTAAAAATCGTCTTGATAGATTGCTTAGGGACAAAAAGGATGCTGAGCGATACCAGGAGATTGACAAAGAAATAAAAAATAAATGGGCTATTTACTATCACAGCAAATTAAAGGAGTTAGAAGATACAAAAATAAAACTTGAGACAAATATCGAAAAAGGTCAAAAAGACATCGATGAGTTAAGGATTTTAGTTTCTAAAATTGTCCAGGATATATCCAATAAAGAAAAAGAATTATTAGAACTTGATGACGAATACAATCGCAAAATGGAAATGGACAGTATCAACATAACAAGAGAAATTGAAAAGATTAAAGGAAATATTTCCTCAATTAATCAATCAATAGAATATGAAAAAAAGGAACTTTCCTCAGTAAAGAAAGAGATTGATGAACTAAAAAAAGAAATCTCTGACAATGAACTAAAAATTAAGGGACTATCGGAAAATAAATCTAAACTAGAAAAGGAAAGTGCTGAAGTTGAATCAACTATTAAGAGCAAGGAAGCCGAATATAGAAAACTCCTAGATGCACTGTCTGGAAAAGACGGGATGTTTTTAAAAATTAAAGAGAGTTTACTTGAAGTTGATAGAAAACTAGAAAAGAATAGAAAAGACTATCTTGCACTAAATAAAGAACTTGATTCTTACAATGCATCTGTTTCGCTTCTTGACCAAGACACCAAACGAATTACATCTGATATAAAAAAAATAGATGATAAATTATCTGATATTGAAAAGAAACTAAAAGAAAAAGAATCAAAATTCTCAGTTTATGACTCCAATCTTAAAAATAACAGTACTGAGAGTATAACACTTAATCAAAAATATCAAGGCCTAAAAAGTGAGTTATTGAAGGTGGAGTCTGATTCAAAACAAGCTTTATCCCAATTTGAAAACTTAAAAGCCAGAATAAATGTAAAGAAAGAAGCCCAAAATGATATCACCGGTGGGCAAAAAGCGATTGCAGAGATTCTAAAGGCAAAAAAGGATAAACTAATTCCGGGAATTTATGGAACTATTTCTGAGCTTGGAACTACGAAAGAGGAATACAGTCTTGCACTGGAAGTTGCAGCAGGGTCAAGACTTACAAATATTATTGTTGAAGATGATAATGTTGCAAGGGAATGTGTCAAATTCCTTAAGAATCTAAAAGCTGGTCGTGCAACATTCTTACCCTTAAATAAACTTGTTACTCCAAAAATAGCAAATGCTCCAAAGACAAAGGGAGTAGTCGGGCTTGCAATTGAACTAGTATCTTTTGATGAGAAATTTAGAAAAGCGTTTGAATATGTATTTGGAAGAACTTACATAATCGAAAATATTGATGTTTCAAAAACAATAGATAATACAAGACTTGTAACACTTGATGGGGACCTAGTAGAATCATCAGGAGCGATAACTGGTGGTTATTATACCCGAAAGAAATTTTCTGTTTCTTTTAATATTGAAGAAGATAACTTTTCCTTAAAAGATTTGGAGAAAAAATTATCCGAATATGATTTAAGAAAACAATCCCTTAAAACAGAAATAGAAAAACTGGAAGAAACCTTGAAAAATCTTAGCATAAATAAAGCAGAGTCTGCTTCTGAACTTGCCACAACTAATAGGGAAAAAGACGAACTCTTAAAAGAGAAGAATTCCTTACAAAAGGAAAAATTAGCATTTGAAAAATCTATTGAAGACCTAACAAAAAAACTCGAAAAACAAAAGAGCCTGTTTTCTGATACAAAAATTAAAATTGACCCCATCTTAAAGGAAATAACAAAACTTGAGGGAGAGAAGGCAAACGTTGAGAAAGGCATAGAGGATTCTAGCGTGGGCGAAATGGGCGAGGCTCTTGAGCTTGACCTTACAGATCTTAGAAAGAAAAATTCTGAGATGGCCTCACAGATATCATCAATTAATTCAACTCTTGAATATCTTAAACAATCCAATATTAAATCTTCTGAAAAAATCGATTTAAGAAAGCCTCAAGAAGAGGTGGCTTTGAAAAAAATATCTGAGTTAGACAATAACCTAAAAGAAATTAATGGAACCCTCAAAGAAAAAGAAAAAGAAGATTCTGCGATCAAAAAAGAATTATCCTCATTTAATCAAAAAAAGAGGAGCCTTTCAACTGATACTTCTGATTTAAGAATCAAGAAAGATAACAAAATTGAGAAAATATCAAAATTGGAATCTGATCTCAACTTATGGGCTTCTGAAAAAAAGACTATAATAGAGGATATAGCCGAATTTTCTAGACATGCTTCAGACTATGAAGTACCTCAAGAATTTTCCAACCATCCAGACAAACTTAAAATTGAGATTGAGTCGTTGGAAAAGGAAAGAGAGAAATTAATGCCAATTAACATGAGGGCAATTATAGAGTACGAGGAAGAAGAAGGCAGGTACAATACACTAAAACTTAGGAGAGACACACTTATAGAAGAAAAGAATGCAATTCTTAACTTCATAGCCGAAGTAGAGAAAGAGAAATCTGAAGTTTTCCTCAAAACATTTAATGAGATTGCTTCCAACTTCTCAGATATATTCTCAGACATATCTCCCGAAGGAACAGCTCAACTTCTCCTTGAAACAGAAGACAATCCCTTTGAAGGCGGGATAATAATAGATGCCAAACCTTTGGGTAAAAATGTTAAGGCTGCTGTATCATTAAGTGGTGGAGAAAAGGCTATTACTGCACTGTCTTTAATATTTGCTATCCAACGTCACAAACCATCTCCTTTTTACATACTTGATGAAGTAGATGCAAATCTTGACGATGCAAATGTAGAAAGAACTGCAGAAATGATAAAGAGGCAAGCTGAAAAGACACAGTTTATTGTAATTACCTTAAGGGAAGGGATGATGTCCCGAGCAGAAAGATTGTTTGGAGTTTCAATGTACAAGAAAGGACTTTCAGCAATGGTCTCACTTGAAGTCGAGAAAGTAGTTAAACAGGCGGAGGCATTAGCCTGATTCAAGAAGATGTCCTGATTCCTGAAATAGGCCCAATAGATGTACTAATGGATCTTGTTCTCTCAAGGGAAATAGATCCGTGGGACATCGATATAATAGATCTTACAAACAAATTTTTGGACAGGATTAGAAAATTAAAGAATCTTGATTTAAGGGTATCAGGCAAAACAATACTTACAGCCTCCATCCTTTTGAGAATGAAAAGTGAACAATTGATGAGAGAAGATGAGAAGAAAGAAGAAGACGATGAATTCTTTGATTTTTGGGAAGACATTGAAAATGCTGAATTTGAAATCGACGACATTAAGCCACCTTTAAGAAGAAGAAACGTTGGCAAGATGACTCTCCCCGAACTTTTCGAAGCACTAATCGATGCTTTGGATGAAGGGGAAAAACCGAAGAGGAAGATTATAGCTAAACTAGGTCCCCAGCTTTATCAAATTGATGAAATCAAGGCCGATATAAGAAAACAGGTAGAAAAGTTATACCAGCACCTATTGGAGCTTAAAGGCATAAATGAGCTTATCTATTTTAGAGATTTACTTGAGGAGAAAACAACAAGAGAAATAGCAAGAATATTTCTTTATATATTGTTCCTTTACAGTGATAAAAAGATAGATGTCACCCAAGAAGAGATGTTTGGTGAGATATTCATTAAAGTTCTGTAACTTTTTCAATAAATCCCATTTTGTATAGCTTGTAAAAGGTAGGAATATCAAAAAGTTTTGGGATTTCTTTTTCTGTCACCCGGCCTTTTGTATGCATTAATAAAAACACATTGATTTCTTTTTCTGAAAATCCTCCAATCTCTTTCAAATAAGCAATATCATGAGATTTTGCTTCCTCTGAAAGAACAAAAGATGTCTTCATTAGTTTTTTTCTCGAGAGGCCACCTTTTGGCAATATTGATAGAACGAAAAGAAGGACAGTTATAACAGAAGTTCCTTGTAATATTGGCTCTATGGTGTTTAAAACATCCTCTCGGGTAACTTCTACATTCACTGTATATATTTCAATATTAACTGATGCATTTGTTGATAGTAAAGGATCAGTTTCAAATATTAAGTAATATGTTTTCGTTTCTTTTGGGGAATAAGGGAAGTTAAGTTTATCAGTCTGATAGAAATACTCCAAAGGTTTTAGATCATCAGGCTCTTTTTGCCAGACTAAAAAACCCTCTAGATCAGTCAATGAAATATTAATTCTGCCAGAAGAAGAAAATACTATTTGATGTATCTTCCTTCCTTCTAATGGCACGGCTATATATTTTGGGTTATCCCTGGATACAAAAAAGTTCTCACTTAACTCAACCTGTTTAATATTTTGTTTAACTGCCTTTTCCTGTCCTGAGTAGTAAATATACACTAGGGGTAACTCTATAAAAAAGAGTACAAAAAGAAATATTATTAAATATTTATACCTCATATAATGCACCCCAAAGCATTTCAGAGCTCATAAGCCTCATCATCTTTTTTCAGATTAGCTTTCTCATCACGCTTATTAAACTACTATTTGAAATATATAAACTTTTGTTCAAAAAATCTCAGTTCTGACGTTTGTTATCAACTTTCCTTTCATGAACAAGTTCAAGAATATCTTCAACATCCTTTGAGGATTTAATTTCCTTTTGGGTTAGTATGGGGACACCCTTAATATTTTCCTTCACTTTCTTAGCATTTACTACGAACATTGCATCTTTTTCTGTAATATCAGAGATACTTGCCACAATCTCTGCCTTCTTTTCAAATATGTATGTTTTAGTATTAGATATCCCTGTGATTAAAATCTCCCTTTCCTTCAAAAGAGCATTAAAAGGGGTTCTCTTGGTAGGAAAGACTTCAAATCCTTTGTCACTTAGATCTCCCAAAACAGTTTTTTCAAGGTCAGACCTTGCAGCGTCAACAGGTTTTTCTTGAATAGTGTTAATTTCTTTTCTGTCACTAGTTTTAATTATATATATAGGTTTAGTTATGCCTATATCCAGCTCTTTTTCTATCTTTAGGACAGAATCAATACTAATTCTTTTGTCTACATTTTCAAATTCATAGACAGAACTTTTTGAAACCCCTATAAGTTCAGCTAGATGGCTTATAGACATCCCTCTTTTCTCTCTTTCTTCCTTGATTAGACTTCCGTCAACCTCTACAAAGAACCCTCCTCTATCGGCATATATCAAGGGAGGATTACCTTCTATGAAAAGGTCTTCGAGAGTTTCAAGTGAGATACAGTTTGTTCCGTGTCTTGAATAGACAGTACCGTTTTCAATTGAGCCTAATTTTGTCTTTGCCCCAATTACAAGTGGTGTCGCTTTCAAAGCTTTTGAGAGAATTTTAAGGTCCCATGCATGCTCATCAGAAAATGTATCAAGGTTTACTAAGGCCTTTATTATAAGAACTATAAGATTTCTTCTTGCAACAATGTCAAAAGAGCATTGAACCCTAGACAGGGCTACCTCAAAACCACCTTTTTTCAATGTTTCAACAATATTATCTAACAGTTCTTGCTTTTCCATCGTAATAATGGTATAAGAAAGGTTATATAAATATATACCCTCAATTTTTTCGTGATAATCGGCCTTGATGACACAGATTCAGTTGACGGAATGTGTACAACTTACATTGGAACACTTATTGTAGAGGCTATAAGAGACCTTGATAGAAATTTGATTAAGGAGCCTCCAAAATTATTACGCTTGAATCCAAATAATCCCTATAAAACAAGGGGAAACGGGGCAGTATCAATCAGGGTAACTGACACTTCTGACCCAAAGATTCTTGAAAAAATAAAATCTGTTTCCTTTGACATAGTAACTAAGTATTCCGAATCAGGGGACAATACAAATCCAGCAATTGTTTTCCTTGAAGATAACTCAATTAACCCAGAAATCCAATTGTTTGCCAAAAGAGCAGTTCATGAGATGCTTTCAATAGATGAGGCCATTTCGTTATTAAACAAAATTGGGGCTGATTATAATTTTATTGGAAATGGTAGGGGACTTATAGGTGCACTTGCATCGTGTGCATTGCAATTGGAAGATTTTACTTATGAACTAATTGTATATAGAAGTCACAATAAAAGAGGGAGAAAATTTGTCAGTGAACAGGGCGCAATGGAGATAGAAAAAAAATATTCACCTAAAATCTTCTCAAGTTATGATTTTGAAAATCAGAGGATGGTGATTTCTCCGCATTCAGACTGCCCCATATTGTATGGCTTAAGGGGTGAATCGCCAGAGATCATATTGGAAGCTGCAAAAATGATAGAATCAGAAATTCCTTTCAAACGAAATCTCTTTGTTACTAATCAGGGGACAGATATGCACCTTGAAGAAAAGAGTATTGAAGAAGTCCTTCCATATTCTTCAGTCATCGTTAAAGGAACTGTTTCTAAGACTCCTTATACTGTTCCTGGGGGACATGTCTTTTTTGAAATATCAAATGGTAAAAAAATTCTATGTGCGGCTTATGAGCCTACTAAAGGATTTAGAAACATAGTAAGGAATCTTTCCGAAGGAGATGAAATAGTGGCTTATGGCGGCGTCTTAGAAACAGAGCACGGACTTACAATTAATCTTGAGAAGATTGAAATAACAAAGTTGGTAGAATTCTATAAAACAGAAAAACCTATATGTCCTGTTTGCAATAATCAGATGAAGTCAATTGGTAAAGAAAAAGGTTACCGCTGTAAGAAGTGTCATACAAAAAATAGAGAAGTTTCAATTATTCCAATTAAAAGGGATATTAAAACTGGGATATATGAGGTGCCAATGTGCGCCAAGCGTCACCTGTCAAAACCCCTTTTACGCTATGGCAGAGAAAAAAAATTTGAAGAAGAAAGATTTAAATTTGATTATACCAAGTTTGATATGAAATTTGAAGGGATATAATGTTTTATACAGCATCTGAAGAGGATATTAAATCAGGGAAAACAACTGATTTTTACTTTATCAATACAAAAAAGATTCTTGAAGAGAAGGATATCAATAAAAATGTCGTTGTTGAAATAACAGCTTCTGGCCTCCCAAATAATTATAGATGGGGGATACTCTCTGGATTATATGAGGCCCTTTTATTGCTTGAGGGTTACAATATCGATGTTATTGGTCTTGAAGAAGGCTCACTTTTCTATCAACAAGAGCCTGTTCTTACGATAGAAGGAAATTATAGAGATTTTTGTGATCTTGAAACTGCATTATTGGGTTTCCTCTGCCAGTCTTCAGGTATTTCAACAAAATCTGCCAGACTTAAAAAAATGGCTGGGGAAAAACCAATATTAAGTTTTGGCGTGCGAAGGATGCATCCCACAATAGCTCCGATGATTGACAGAGCCGCTTATCTCGGTGGGTTGGATGGTTTTTCCTGTATAGGGGCTGAAAAAATTATAGGAAAGAATGCTTCAGGAACAATGCCACATTCCCTTGCCTTAATAATTGGTGATTCAAAAGAGGCTTTTATTTTATTTGATCAGATAATAGATAAAGATATACCAAGAATAATGCTTGCAGATACTTTTTGTGATGAAAAGAGAGAGGCATTGATTGCAGCAGAAAATATAAAGAATCTTGCTGGTGTAAGACTTGACACACCCGGTTCAAGAAGAGGAAATATGTCAAAGATAATACAGGAAGTCAGATGGGAGCTTGACATCAGGGGATATAAAGATGTAAAAATATTTCTTTCTGGTGGACTGGACGAAGAATCTTTTAAGTCATTTAAAGATGCAGATGCATTTGGCGTTGGAACCTCAGTTTCAAATGCCAAAACAATTGATTTTGCACTTGACATTGTTGAAGTAGAAGGTAAACCCTTTACTAAACGTGGAAAACTAAGTGGTAAAAAAACAGTTCTTAGATGCCCAAAATGCATGGCTGGAAAGATTGTCTATGGCAAAACAAGTGAAAAATGCGCATGCGGAGAAAAAATGAAACCTGCTCAAAAAAACTTAATGAAAAAAGGAAAAATTTTAATTGATTTCGAAGATGTAAGCGATATAAGATCTAATGTATTAGATCTTATAAAAAAAGTTGAGTTTTGATGAAGATACTTCTTGCAACTGCCTGCGGAGCAAAAAAAAACAAAGGAAAGATGCCAGCAATAGATCTTTACAAATCCTCAAGGATAAAAGCTGTTTATAACAGAAGGAACGGCGCTGATTTTGCTGTTTTAAGTGCTAAATACGGTCTTTTATATCCCGATAAAATAATAAAAGATTACGAGCAGGTACTTGATTCAAAGGGCGTAAAAAAACTTATGCCTCAAGTCACAGATTTCATTAACAAATATGAACTTATAATATTTTTTAAAGGAGGCTCCAGAGAAGAATACAGAGAATTAATTAAACATGCATCAGAGGCAACGAATAAACCTTTAGTTCTAATAGGAAATAGAAATCAGGAAGACATTGGAAAACTAGAAGAGCTCTTAGCGAGATGCACAAAAGGCGATTTAGAAATAGGCGGAATAGCGCCTTCAATTGAGACTTATAACTTGCCATAGAAAACTATTTTAAATCACAATAGAGTTTGTTTTTATGAATCCTCTCCTTCTAAATCCTTTTCGGGAGGAGGCTAAAGAATACCTTGGTATTAGTTTCGACGAGGTATCACAAGACCTTTTAGACTTTGGAATTAATAAAATTAAA
>CAZUMN010000035.1:0-10888 GCA_964621955.1 uncultured Thermococci archaeon | reverse complement strand
CAGAATGTGGCTTTAAGTTCAATAGGTAACTATTTATACCAAAATATACTCTATTGTTTACCCTTGTAGCGAGGGGTTCATGAGAGGAAATCTTTCTTCTATGAGTGAAACAGCAAATATAAGGGTAATACCCTGTCAACGGTCACCCGGTGATGTGGCATATCGCTTAGATGAATCGGGGGTTACAATGATGGGGATCAGCCCACCACGAGAGTTACCGAATGGAGAGAGGATATCCAAACGATGAGCTTCGGAGTTAGTTAGGTGGGCGACAAATAAATTATTTTAAAAAAATCATTATAAAAATAAGAGAAAAGAATTTACCTTCTATAAGATTTCTGGCGGTAACTTGTAAGATCTTCATTTGGACGTGGAGCATAATCCCTTAGTATATTTGAAATCTCTCCATCTGTTACACCGACATTTTTTGATAGCTGGACCATATTATTTCTAATCTCAAATAATTTTTCTCTAGCAATATCTATTCTATCTATCGAAGGGTGATCCCTTAGATATTCGAATTCTCGTGAAAGACCAGCTATATCTACAGAAATCGATGTTATAAGATCCTTATACGGATAATCACTTTTCGTTTGAAGTTCCTTGGCCAAATCTTTTGCCCTGTAAAGCTGATATATGGCGGTAATTATCTGTAGTTTTTCTAGATATTTTCCTCCAGGGTACCCAACTTCGTAGAGTGCTGTTCTGATAGTCTTTAGGATCTCAAGCTCCGTCTGGTTCTTTAATTTTGCATAAGTTCCATCGAACATTGCCATATAATCACCACATGTTATGGGAATTGATGAGAAGATATAGTTAATCATTTTAGTTAATAATGATAAACAATAAAGGTAACATTTAACTAAATAATTTCTAATTAAAAATACTAAGATATAAAGGATTTAGAAAAAACAATTGAATTAATTAGAATAATTGCTAGAATGCGTATCGGTCTTTATACCCAATAACTCTGCTCTGGGAGTGTTTTGGGAAAAAATCGTACGGATAAAGACCTCTTTGCCTCATCAAGTCCTTTATCTCTGATTCATAATCACTTTTTTTAATCAAATCGGTGGGCCCTTCCTCTATGAAAAATAGTGCATGACATATCGGTTTTAATATTCTGTAGCTTATCCCCATAAGAGGTGCTACATAGGCTACATCATACTTATCTTCAATCCGCCTCATATCAGAAAGCTCTAATCTAGGACTTCTGTCATCCCTTCTAGTTCCATCCGCTATAATGTCAACAGTTACATCTTCTAGAAAAGACTCTATAACCCATTTATGGAGGAAGGTAATGCCGTCATTTGCAAATCCGTCCTTTTCGATTCTATCAACGGCCTTTTCGAGTAATTCCTTATCAATTTCAAAAAGTTTAAAAGGAAATTCAAGTGCCTTTGCAGTCTCTTCAGCATATTTCCAGTTGGAGTTTATGCCAAACGTTATCGTGTAATTTGTAATTTCACAAGGAAGTATTTTTTTTAGAAAAATATTGGTAAGGGAGGAATCCTTCCCCCCAGAGAATAATACAGCCGTCTCCATAACGACTAGATCCTTCGAATCTTAAACTCCTTCTTGTTGCTCATAAGAGCTCTTTCGAGGATCTGTTTTAACATCGCATCGTCAACTTGCTTTGTGATTTTTCCTTGTTGGTAAAGCTGAATCAGTAGAAGCTCTATCTGTTCGCCTTCTTCTTTTCTCGCCATCTTCACCCTAGTAAGTCTCTCTCTGGCTTCAGAGGAGAGAAGGGCACGCAAGATTTGCTGTTTCTGTAACTCAAATTCGACCTTCTGCTGTCTAGCCTGTTCATCAGCTAACGCTTGCTGTTGAAGTTCTTCTAACTTCTTCCTCTTTATGGCTTCAGCATCATCCGGCAAAAAATCACTTTATCAATACTT
Source organism: uncultured Thermococci archaeon (assembly GCA_964621955.1). Lineage (GTDB taxonomy): Archaea > Methanobacteriota_B > Thermococci > Methanofastidiosales > Methanofastidiosaceae > Methanofastidiosum. Next base: position 8,987 of record CAZUMN010000035.1, on the reverse strand, counting down.
ATTAAGTTCAGGTATATCTACAGCTATCTGTGTCTTAATCTCGGAAGCCTTTTTGTCAAGAAGAGACATTCCCTGTGAGGAGATTATCCTTCCCTTCTCAGCTTTCTTTATGTATCCACCTTTTTCAAGCTGTGCAAAGATCTTTCTGATAATTGCCCCAGATGATTTTCTAAACTTTTCAGGCTTTACGCCTCTGTTCTTTTTGCCACCATAGTCGACTCTCAATGTCTCAACGCCGACTGGCCCGTAAACATATACCTTTCTCATTATAGATGCCGCTCTTATATACCACCAGTCATTCTGGTCTGGAGCTTTCTCTCTTGATGATCCGGTCTTAACAAAAGTTGCCCACTGGGGTGGTGCTAAATTCTTGTCATTCTTCAACTCTTCCTTAACACCATCGATTAGCATATCAGCAGGAACATCATATACTGTTGTAATAATACTCACCTCTCTTGATATTAAAAAAGCATTATTGTTATGTTTTTAAAGCTTTTTGGTATAGGAAGGTAAATCCTTAAATTGGAAATTGAATTTCTATAATCAGTGCAAATTAAAAACTTACATTATCTCAAAGAATGGGCAGAACTTAACGTTATAGCTATAGTTTTAGGTATATTTGGGGCTCTAGGGGCCATCATATTTGCTAAAATGATAGATTACAGCAAATACTTCTTTGAAACTATCTTTCAAAGAGGATTTTTTGAAGCATTGAGTATTATATTCATACCTGCAATAGGCGGACTTATAGTTGGACCAACAATATACAAATATTGTAAGGAATCAAAAGGGCATGGCATCCCTGAAGTCATGTACGCTATAAATGCTAAAGGGAGCATTATCAGAAAAAGGGTCGCATTCTTTAAGACAATAGTTTCTGCAATCACTATTGGAAGCGGTGGGAGCGCAGGAAGAGAAGGCCCAATCGCCCAAATTGGGGCCTCGATTGGGTCTGCTTTCGGCCAGTTCTTTAAATTTGATGAGAGGAAAACAAGAATACTTGTTGTGTGCGGACTATCCTCTGGCCTCTCTGCTGCTTTTAATACCCCCCTTGGTGGTGCAATCTTTGGTTTTGAATTGATCCTTTCTAGCTTCTCACCTCTAAGCGTAATACCGATTGCACTTGCCTCGGTAATTTCAGTTAGTTTTTCTAGGGCAGTTTTAGGCCAAGAGGCAATGATACATGCCATACCCTTTGCCTTCAATCCTACAGAGGTACCATTTTACATGTTGCTTGGAGTTGTAACTGGAGTTGCCTCATACGTATTCATTAAAATATTCTATCTTATCGAAGACAGTTTTGAAAAGGCTAAGATTCCGTTTTACTATAAACCAGCTATTGGAGGACTTTTAACAGGTTTAATTGGTTTCTCGTTTGTTCAGTATGGGGTTTTGGGGGGCGGCTTTGAAGGAATAAATGCGGCACTTTCTGGAAGAATTGGATTATCGCTATTATTACTTCTTTTTGTAGCAAAGATGCTTGCAACTTCATTCACCTTGGGTTCAGGTGCTTCAGGCGGATTATTCTCACCATCTCTATACATAGGGTCAATGATTGGAGGTGCGATGGGACTAATCTTTGTCCAGATTGCGCCAAACACAGTAAGCTATCCTGAAGCCTATGCACTTATAGGAATGGGTGCATTTTTTGCCAGCGTTGCAAAGGTCCCCTTGACATGTATAGTCATGATCCCGGAGATGACCTCAGACTATTCAATCATACCGGCTATAATGCTTTCAGTGATGGTGAGCTATGGAGTCTCGATAATTTTCCTGGGAAGGTCCTCAATAGACACTATAAAACTTGATAGAAAACTATCAACTGTGAAGTCATTTTCCAAGGATTTAAACGATGTCCGGGCCAGTGATATAATGTCCAAAGAAATAATTTCAATGGAGCCAGACATGCCCCTAAGGAAATTTTGGGATTATGTCAAGAAATACAAAAAACTAGGATTCCCAGTGATAAAAGATGGGGAGCTATTAGGCGTCATATCCAATAACAAAGTCAAAAATATAGATAGTAAAAAGATACCTTTTCTAAAAATCATGGATGCGATGTCCCCTCCAAACTCTGTATTTCCCTATGACAATGTACCAAAGATCTTGGGCATAATGGACGAAAGAAAATGCGGGAGAGTTCTAGTGCTGGATCCAACTTCAAAACAGATTTACGGCATTATTACAAAGTCTGACCTCTTAAAAGCCTACAGGATCGCAAAGGATATAGGGGACGATGAAGATAAATTCAAAATATCTGATGGGTTTGAAAGAGAGGTATCAACTGTTTCTCACAAAATTTATCATAAGATTAAATGGCCAAAAATAAAAAAACTTTTTAAACAATAGTGCTTCTTTGGCATAATGAACACTAATGCTATCTCTTTAGGAATTATACTTATATCGTTTATTGTCGGTGCATTTGTTTATCCTCAAGTACCTGATATTATACCCACCCACTGGAATGCCCAGGGCGAAATTGACGGTTATATGGACAAACTATGGGGACTGTTTTTACTGCCTGTGATATCCCTTGGCCTATTTGCCCTGTTTAACTTTATCCCAAAGTTTGAACCAAGGAAAAAAAATCTGGAGGATTTTACGGATTATTACCAAGGGATAATTTTAGTGACGATAGGATTTCTTTTTTACATATTCGTTCTATCAATACTGTCGGCATTTGGATACAGATTTAATATGATCCAAATGATGTCACCAGCCTTTGCAGCTTTATTTTTTTATATTGGCGTTGCTTTGGAAAAAGTAAAGAGCAACTTCTTTGTCGGAATAAGAACACCCTGGACAATTAGCGATGAAACTGTCTGGGAAAAGACTCACAAGCTCGGTGGAAAGCTCTTCAAAGCTTCAGGGATAATAGCCTTTTTTGGAGTATTTTTCAAAGAAATTGCATTCCTTCTTACCATAGTGCCAATCCTTTTAGTATCTGCATATGCTATGGTATATTCCTATGTTGAATACAAAAAGATCCATAAAGGTGAATAATTGAATTTTCTAGAGCTTTGTGAAAAAAGATACAGCTGCAGGAAATACCTTGAGAAAGGTGTTGAAAGGGAGAAGATTGAAAGATGCCTTGAAGCTTCAAGACTTGCACCTTCTGCAGTAAATGCCCAGCCGTGGAGTTTCATAGTTATAGATGATCCAGAATTAAAAGAGAGCGTTGCAAAAGAGACCTTTGATAAAGTGGCCTCATTTAACAAATTCTCACTCTCTGCACCAGTGCTTGTTGCTTTAGTAAACGAGAATCCCTTGATGACAAGCTTTCTTGGAAGATTTACCCAAGGGAGAGACTATACCCTCATGGATGCAGGCATTGTGGCCTCACACTTCTGCCTTAAGGCAACAGAAGAAGGCATTGGAACGTGCATCCTTGGCTATTTTAACGAAAATAACATTAAGAAGATTCTAAAAATCCCAGGAAAGAAGTCAGTTTCACTTATTATTGCTGTTGGTTATCCGGCCGATTCTCCTCGAAAGAAGAATAGAAAACCTATAGAAAAAATAAGAAGATATAATATTTAAAAATTATGAATCATTAACTGAATCTTTTTCTATTGAAGGGTTAGTTCTGTTGTTCCTGATTATGTTAGCCACCCACGACTCCATGAAACTGTGTAATCTATCGTATAGCTGAGAGGCTATTTCAAAATCAAGTGCTATGATCTTTTCATAGTCGTCTCTTGCTCTGTCCTTAAATCCTCTCTCAAAAAATATATTACCCCTCTGGAAATAAGCATCCTTAAACTCCGGGTCAATTTCTATGGCCTTGGTAAAGTCATTTATTGCATCTTCATACTTGCTTTCTTTGACATAGGCCTGACCTCTTTGGTAGTGAGCTTCTGCAAAATCTTCCTTTAATTCAATTGCCTTTGTAAAGTCATTAATTGCTTTTGAATATTCTCCACTCTTGAACAATGAAAGCCCGGATATAAAAAACTTCTGCGATGCCTTGTGGTAGTAATGAGAATCTTCTTTTGAAGACTCTTTTGAATATATTCTGTCAATTTGTTCATTTTTTATTTTAAATCCGCATTTAAAACAATAGTTAGATCCTTCGGGAAGTTTAGACCCGCACTTGAAACAGTTATAAATGTGCTCCAAAATAACACCCTTAGTTATATATGCGTTGATATAATCCCAATGGGTATATAAGTATTTTGCAGTAAAATATAAATATTCTACAAATGCACACTAAGAAATTATTATCATATATGTTTGTATTGATTGAATATAGTAAATTGTATTAATTATATAAAAAATACTGGGAATTATATCAATAGGAGGAATATTTGGTATAAAATCTATCAAGTAAAATCGACAACTTTATAAACTAATTAAATATACCATGTTTAGGGCCAGTCAAATGGCCAAATATATAAAGGAGTAATAAAAATGTATGGCGAAAACCGAGGCGGCTACAACAGACCACCTCGTGAAATGCACAAAGTAACATGTGCAGCTTGTGGACAGGAAACCGAAGTACCATTTAAACCAGATGGCACAAGACCTGTTTACTGTAGGGATTGCTACCAAAAGAAGAATCCAAGAAGATATTAAGTAGTAGAGTTTTTTTGTAAAAGGTTATTTCTAATCACTATAGGAAAAGTCCTTTTATTTTTTATATTTACAAATTCTTATTCTAGAGTTAAATTAATAGTGGCCTTATTCTGATTGAAAGCTTTTTAAACAGAATAATATTGTCTGAATCATAATCAAAAGACATATAAATAGATATTTAAAAGCCTAATAAACTCGCTATTATCGGAGGATTATCATGTCTAGAAACAAAGGACTCGGAAAAAAGAAGAGACTAGGTAAGGCCTTAAATCAAAACAGAAGAGTCCCTGTTTGGGTATGGGCCAAAACTAAACTAAAAATTAGATCACACCCAAAAAGAAGAAATTGGCGAAGAACTTCTCTTAAGAAGTAGAGGTGAGGATTTTGGATAATAATGAAGAGAGAATGTATGTAGTACCCTTAAGGAAAGTTAAAGAAGCCCCAAGAGGACAGAGGGCTGCGAGAGCAACAAGAGCCTTGAGAGAGTTTGTTGTTAAACATTCAAAATGTGAGAATGTGAAGATTGACAAAGTCTTAAATGAAAAACTCTGGGAAAAAGGCATTGAGAGTTCTCCTTCAAAAATTAAGATTAAGATAGTAAAGGGCGAAGAAGGAGAAGAAGAAAAGAGAGACGTCGTTACTGCTTATCTTGCGGAGTAAAGTTAATGATAAGACAGTTGAAGATCAGCGGCAATCCGTTTATTGGTATATTCAGTTTTACTAATAACAATATTACTATCGTAAGAGAAGATATTGGAGAGCATGCCAAAACTCTAAAGGAAGCTCTTGGAACTGAATTAATATTAAGTACAATTGCAGCAACTGATCTAGCAGGCATTTATATTGCAGGTAACAATAACGGGATTATACTTCCTTATGTAATTGAGGATGAAGAGCTTCAATTAATAGAGGACACGGGTATAAATAACTGCATCCTAAATACAAAGGAAACTGCTGTTGGAAACCTTATCCTTTCAAATGATAAAGGGGCAATAATCAGTCCCATGTTGACAGATGAGCAGAAGCTGATTGAGGATGCACTCGGCGTTGAAACTACTGTAGCTTCAATAGGAAATCATAAATATGTGGGCAGTGTAGCAAGGACAAATAACACAGGATGCCTTGTCCACAAAGAAGCTAAGGAAGAAGACATATCTCTTATAAAGGACCTGTTAAAGGTCGATGTAAGAATGTCGACTCTAAACAGAGGAGTATCCTATATTGGGGCTTGCATACTTGTAAATGATAAAGGGGCAGTTGTTGGTGAAACAACAACAGGTATCGAATTAAGTTATGTTGAAGATATAATGGGCGTATGAGGTGGACCTTATGATGAAAACCTATACAGTTGAAGGTATTATTAAATTAAAAAGTAGCACAAAACATTTTGTTAAAGAGTTTAATGGCATGAAGGAAGAAGATGTTTTAGAAGACATCTATTCCAAATATGGCTCAATTTACGGATGTAAAAGAAGAAACATCAAGATAACGAACATAGAAGAAAAACAAGGGGACATGTAAATGGCAGGCGAGGAAGAAGCTATAAGGAAGCTTAGTTCAGAACTGAACTACCTAAATGAGCAGTCAAAAGTACTCTCAAATAACTTGTCGTTGCTATCTTCCCACAGAAACGAACTTGCTCTTTCAAAGATAACACTAGAAGGCCTAAAGGGCACAAAGCAAGGAAATGAAATCCTTATACCAATAGGTGCAGGGAACTTTGTAAAGGGAACAATAAGTGATGTTAATACTGTGATAACAACTCTGGCAAGAGATGTCACAATTGAAAAGAGCATTGATGAGACTATTTCAAAACTTGACGAAACACTAAAAGAAGTCGAAAAAAACTTAGGCCAAAATGAGGCAACACTTCAGAACATCAGCGCTAGAATGAATGAAATAGAAATGCAGGCCGAAGAAATCCTTCAGAAAAAACAATAATATTTTTATAAATAATTCTTTTCTATAATATTTAATAAAAAATAATTAAAAATTTATTTTAGAAGATCGTTGTATCTGTTTTCCTTTCTCTTCTTCCATCCACCTTTGTGGTAAGCGTAGCTTACAATTAAGGGCATGGCGACTGTAGCTTCTGCATAGACCATCTGTTCACTGCCGCTCTCAACTTTTCCCCAAGAGTGAGCTTCTTTTAGAGTAGAGCCTGAAAGTGCTCCGTCCCTCTCATCAGCTACTGTTATCTGGACGGCGTATTTATGCATGTTAACTTCCTTTCCAAGAACATCTGCGGCAACAGGAACATCCTGAGCAAAGTTTTTTGGAACTCCTCCGCCTATCATAAAAAGGCCAGTGTCTGTTGAGGCGATCTTAATCTTTGTGAGTTCTAGGAAATCCTTTGCACTGTCAATTGAAACTTTTGGTTTATTTCCCCTCTCGTTCTGGTGGTATACAAGCCCAAATCCAGCGCTGCAATCCGAAAATGCCGGAACAAATATAGGAACTCCCTTCTTGTATGCCTCAAGTATTACCGAGTCATTTACTTTAGCTCCGTGCTCATAAAGATACTTTCCCATTGCAACTATGAACTCCCTAGAGGAATATGGCCTTGGCTCAAGAGAATCAGCTATTTCAGCGATTGTCATATCGCAGACTCTTAACTCATCTTCATCGATATAAGTATCATAAATCCTATCAATCTCATGCTGCCTGAGCATTTCATCGTCAATGAAAGGTGTTCCCTGATAGTGCTTAAATCCTAAAGCCTCAAAGAATTCCTGGTCAACAATTATAGCGCCTGTGGATACAATTGCATCGACCATGTTGTGCTTCACCATGTCATAAACAACTTTTTTTAGACCTGCGCTAAAAATGGACCCGGCAAGACACAATATAACTGAGCATTCCTTGTCTTCTGTCATCTTCTCAAATATGTGTGAGGCTCTTGCAAGATTTTTAGCCTGGAAGGCCATCTTTGAAAAAGCGTCAATCATTTCTGTTGAATCAAAACTTTTAATATCTATATGTTCTATTTCCTTACTCAATAATTCCTCTTTCTTCATAGAGCAAGAGATTATATTAAACCTTAAATATTTTTCTATATACGAAATTTTATATAATTAAAAAATATCTCAATTTGTGATAATATGACAAAGATAGGCATTATAGGCGGAAGTGGTCTGGACGACCCAAAACTTTTGAAAGATTACGAAGAACTTACTATAAAGACAAAATATGGAAAACCTTCAAGCTCCATAGTTACAGGAACACTAGAAGGTGTAGATGTAGCAATTCTTGCAAGACATGGTAGGGACCATTCAATTCATCCTTCAGGTGTTAATTATAGAGCAAACGTGTGGTCACTGAAAGAAATAGGTTGTACCCACATACTAGCAACGACAGCTGTTGGATCCTTAAGAGAGGAGATACATCCAGGACATCTTGTTTTCCCGAATCAGTTTATTGATTTTACAAAAAAGAGAGAGTATACTTTTTTTGATGAAGAAAAGGTAATACATACACCAATGGCAGACCCCTTTTCTGAAATCTTAAGAAATCTATTAATAGATAGTGCAAAAAGACTTGGATTGAAATATCATCCTAAGGGAACTGTTGTAACAATTGAAGGCCCAAGATTTTCAACAAGAGCTGAATCACATATGTTTAGGATGATTGGTGCAGATGTAATTAACATGTCGACAGTACCTGAAGTGTCACTTGCAAAAGAACTTGAAATAGAGTATGCTACAGTTGCAATGTCAACAGACTATGACTGCTGGAAGGAAAATGAAGAATCTGTGACATTTGAAATGGTAATGGAGACAATGAGAAAGAACTCAGATAATGTAAAGAAACTTATAGTTGAAACTATCCCAAAAATATAGAAGGTGATTGTACGGATAAGAGAGTAGATAGCATAAGAAGCAAGATAAGAACAATACCAGATTTTCCAAAGACCGGTGTGATGTTTAGGGACATTACAACCCTACTAAAAGATAAAGAAGGATTAAAAGATACAGTAGATATAATTTATGAGAAGTACAAAGACAAAAAGATTGACCTTGTGGCAGGTGTTGAAGCAAGGGGATTTATCCTAGGGGGGGCTCTTGCCTATAAGCTTGATGCTGGATTTGTTTTGATCAGAAAGAAGGGTAAACTACCCCACAAAACTGAAAAACATGAGTATGAGCTTGAATATGGAAAAGATTCTATTGAAGTGCATCTTGATGCCATAATGAAAGGGGATAATGTACTTTTAGTTGATGATTTGATAGCAACAGGTGGAACAGCATTGGCCGCTTGCAAACTCATAGAAAAGCTTGGAGGAAGTGTTGTCGAGACTGCCTTCATTGTAGGCCTCCCTGAGCTCGGCGGAATGAGAAGACTTGATGACTATGGTGTCTTCACTATCGTAGACTTTGAAGGCGAATAAAAAAATTAATATTTTATTTTATTAA
>CAZUMN010000034.1:0-10942 GCA_964621955.1 uncultured Thermococci archaeon | reverse complement strand
ATAGTCCTTAGAAGCCCTATCCCAGACGCTATGAGATAGCTTTTGAACTCTAAAATTAATTTTTTGTTTTCTTCATTTATTGATGAATTGTTTAGGTATTTTATTTCCTTCTCCAATCTTTCTTTTTCCCGGTAGATGCCCATGAAAAAGAAGATGGGTAAACTGTATAAGTCAATTATCCTAGGGCATTGCAATATAGTTTGCCCACCCGTACGGGGCACTTTTATGACAAATATTTTTTTACAAGATATCCTTTTTAGATAATTTAACAAAAAATTAAAAATAAAAATTAAGAAAATGCAACAAGAGTTACTCCCATTGACCTTTCAACTTCTTTTAACTTGACAACATCACTATCAGGGATTTTAGCATAAGCAGGAGGCTTTTCATATGCCAATAGGATTACCCCAATCTCATTCTCCAATATTTTTATCTTGTCGAGAGTTTTAGCATCAATTTTAGCATAATCGGGACAGAATTTCATATTTTCACCCAATAATATTGTGCTAGATACTATAAATCTTTTTTGATGGATGGCTTGGCCAGCCGCTTTTAATACCTAAATCTTCCCCTCAAGCCAGCCAATTTTAATTCCTTCATTTGAATCAAACTCAGGTATGTAAGGCTTTATATCCAAGACCGGCGTTCCTTCTATCATATCAATTCCTCTTATATACAAGAATCCGTCTTCTATTCTCAATAACTCAACTACCGACAATCCAATGAAGTTTGGCCTGTGCGGCGATCTTGTGGCAAATACGCCCCTTAAGTGATCGTCAAGGTAAGGTTTCACAATAAGATGAGAATATTCTGATTTATGGAAATAAAAAAGAACTAATATGTGAGAAAATCCATCAAGGTCTTTTAATCCATTTTTATATTCTGAAAATACCTCGATAGTTCCTTGATAATCCATTCCATCACTTGAATCCTTTGGCAGACCAACTGGCTCCTTAAAAGGAGAATGAACTAAGCCTATAGGTTTTAATTTTATTTCTTCCATGTAATGTTTTTTCAAAAGAAATATATATCTATTTTCTCCATAGAAAACATTTATTTTACTATTAAATTAAAAGAAGAATGTTTTTAAGAAAGTCCGCAGATTATTCTCTATGAAAGCTATAATAAAGCTAGATAAAGAAAATATAGAGCGCGTATACGAAATATATTCATGGAAAACAGATGTAAGTAGCCTTCAGTTTGTTGTTTCAGAAAAAGATGCAAAGGATGGTGTTTCCGGCGTTATAACTATAATAATGGAAGGAAATGACATGGATCTTTTCAAAAGACTAATGCATGGAGGCCGAATGATGGGAATTGATGGAGAGATAGACAGGATTATAGAAACAGAGAGAATGAAATAAATAATTCTATTTCCCAAAAATATTTAAAGATGTTTATTTTTGACCTTCTAACGGTGCTCTTATGACATTAAACGTTGAGAAAACTCTAAAGAAGATAGAGGATTTCTACGGAGAAGTTCCTTTTATTCTAAAAGAGATATCAAAAGACGAAAAAGATTTTATTACTTCAGTACAGAAACTTTTTCATCTTATGGGATCAAACAAGGTTTTCTCACCAAAAGAAACTGAACTCTTTGCAATAGCCGGTGCTGTTGGACATAATGGCAACCACTGCCTTGCATTTCATATTAAACAAGCCCTAAATTTTGGAGCAACTGAGGAAGAAATATTTCAGGTCATTTTAATAGCTTCCTTAATGGGTGAATCGTCAGCACTTGCAATTGGACTTAGAAAATTAAAGGAGATAGAAAATGAAAGATGAACTACTAAGGAAGATTAAGGAAAAATATGGAGAAATCCCCTTCGTTACACAAGAAATCTCAAGAGACGAGGAATACTTTGTTCCAAGAACAAAAAGAGTCATTCATCTTATGGGTGGAAGCGCATTAGATACAAAGACTGCAGAACTAGTTGCTGTGGCTGCTGCTACTGCATTAAAGACTCCGTTTTGTCTTGATGTCCATATAAGAAATGCAATAAGTGCCGGTGCGACAGTGGATGAATTATTCAATGTTATCGAAATAAGTGCCCTTATCTCTGAATCCTCTGCTCTCGGTATGTCATTAAGAGAATACAGAAAAGTCATTGATAAAATGGAAGGCTAAATCCCTCTTTCTTTCATAAATATTTTTAAAATATCTGTTAAATCCGGCTTTCCGACTTCTTCTACTGAATACTTCACCCTTACCAGTGGTTTATTTAGTTTCATGAGCTTACCTATGTCTATAGGAGTTCCAACGATTACAGTATCACACGGAACATTGTTTATTGTTGTTTCAAGCTCTTCTACCTGCTCTCTGCTGTATCCCATTGCAGGCAATACTTTTCCAAGTTGTTTAAAATTGTCGAATATCTCTTTTATTGTACTTACCGCCCAAGGTCTTGGGTCTACTATGTCTTGGGCATTAAATTTTTTTGCCGCGACTATTCCTGCGCCAAAACTCATATTCCCATGAGTAAGCGTAGGCCCATCTTCAACGACAAGAACTTTTTTACCTTCTATTAGTTTTGGATCTTCAACAAAAACTGGAGAATTTGCTTCGATTATAGTTGCAGTGGGATTAATTTTTTGGATATTTCTCTTTATGGTATCTACTTGATCACGTGTTGCAGAATCAACTTTGTTAATAATAATCACATCGGCCATCATTGCATTCGCCTCGCCAGGGTGATATGTAAGTTCCTGACCAGCCCTCAATGGGTCAGCAATAACAATATGTAAATCAGGTTTGAAGAATGGGAGGTCGTTGTTTCCCCCGTCCCAAAGAATAACATCCGCCTCTTTTTCAGCTTCTCTCAATATTCTTTCATAATCAACACCGGCAAATACAACTGTTCCATTTTCTATATGAGGCTCATACTCTTCTCGCTCTTCAATCGTACAATCTGCCTTGTCCAAATCTGCATAAGTTTCAAATCTTTGAACTGCACTCTTTAAGAGGTTACCATAAGGCATTGGATGTCTTGCAACAACAACTTTTAATCCCATACTCTTCAAGATGTCTCTGACCTTTCTTGTTGTTGGGCTCTTACCACTTCCAGTCCTTACTGCACATATGCTTATGACTGGTTTTTTTGATATTAGCATTACGGACTTTGGACCAAGAATAGAAAAATCTGCGCAACTTGAAAGAACAACAGATGCCTTGTCCATCACATAATTGTGAGAGATATCACTGTAAGAGAGAAATACTTTATCCACGTTATATCTTTTAATTAACTCTCTCAATCGACTCTCGGAATATATTGGTATACCATTTGGGTATAAGGAACCTGCCAGCTCTTTTGGATAGACACGATCCTCTATATCAGGTATTTGAGTTGCAGTAAAGCAAACAACTTCATATTTTGGATTATCTCTAAAATAAGTATTAAAATCATGAAAATCTCTACCGGCCGCGCCCATAATAATAACTTTTTTCTTCATTTTATCTCCTCTTTTTTATACGCTAAACTATATAAAAAGATGTCTATTTAATTTGTTAATGGCATTGCCGGAAATAAAAAATATAAAATATTTTCTTATTCCTATAGTTCTTATAGTTATACTTGCAGTATGTGAAACTTATCCACTTTATGACAGATTCCCTTATCCCCTTTCATGGGATATATGGTACCATATGAGAATAGTAGAAAATTTTTCTAACGGGTATTTTACTTTTGATCCAGTATCTTTTGGTCCAGAAGGAAGAATTCATACGTATCCCCCTCTTTTTCATATTCTCTTATTGGGATTATATAAAATATTAAATTTTGGAGGGCTGTCAATTATGGACGCTGCTAGAATAATGCCGACTATATTGTTCCCATTGTCAGTAATTTCAACATTTCTACTAATTAACAAATTTTATGGGAAAGAAGTAGGACTCCTATCTTCATTTTTTGTACTTGTTATACCTGTATCTCTTGACCGAGGAATAATCACCTCACCGCAATCACTTGCCTTGGCATTAATACCTCTAGGTTTTCTCGCATACCTCTTAGGATTAAAAGAGAGGAAATATCTATACGCTTCAGGAATTCTATCGTCTGCCGTTTTTTATACACATGGCCTCTCATTCATAGTATTTTATTTATCAATTATTTTATTCACATTTCTCTTGTATTCAGTCAAGAGAGAAATGAAACTCAAAAATTTTTTCATATTTACTTTAATAACAATAATTTTATCGTTCCCTTGGATTATCCAGCTTTTAATGCATGGTGTTGCATCAAACATCCCATATGGAGGGGTATTCAAGCTGACTTTTTATCCTGTAAAACTTGGATATATAACAATGGCCTTAGCTTTACCGGGAATAGTATTTCTAATACTCCGGAAAAGAGAAGAAGATCTGATGTTAATTTCATGGGGCACTGTGGCTTTTTTACTTTCAAGAAATTACATAACAAGCCTAGACCTCCTCCCTTTCAGATTCATAGAATTTTTGGCTTATCCTATCGCTTTTTATTCTTCTTTCGCCATATTTGAATTTGCTAAAGAAAAAAGAAAGGAAGCCATTCTTGCAGCAATTATTGGCATTATGGTAATATCTTCTTTTCCTGCTGCAGAATATGTTTCAAAGGTCAAACCGATGTTAGGGGCCGAGGAATATTCAGCCTTTTCTTATCTAAATGAAAATTCAATTCAAGATAATTTCACAGTTGCTTCTTCTTGGTTTACTTCACCGATCCTTGGAAAAGTTTCAGAGTTGAAAACAGTCGAGGGTGGATATGCTTCAGGGAGCTGGGATTATGTCAAAAGAAGCCAAGATATAAAAGCTCTTTATTCAGGCAATTATTCTGTTATAGATACATATAATATTAATTATGTCTATCTTGGGCCAAGAGAGATTGCAGAGTTTAAAAATAGTGAAAACTATTTAAATGCTTCCTCAATTGATAAGTTATACAGCACAGGTAAAACCTCTCTGTACATATTCTGGGGTGGTAATTATAAATAAGATTTTAACATACTCTACTCTGGCCATAATCATAATCTCTATATTTTCTGTAGGTTGTACTACTCAAAAAACTGATTTAGATGAGTATGAAGCGAAACTAACAATAGACGAGTTCGAGAAAGCAAAGAGTATTGTTGGAGAGGCCTATATAAACCTGAAGATTAACGAGGGAAAAATTAAGAGAGTTGGAGATATCTATTATGTTGACCTAGCATTTAAAGGTTCGAGGAGATATTTTGATTTCAATATGCTAGTTATTGATCCCTTGACAGAAAGAGATCTTGTATCTGACCTAAAAACACCCGAAAATCTGGATTTTTGCAGAAATTATCTAAAATACAGAGGATTTCCTGAAGATCAAAAAATAGTAATATTAAACAATCTTATTTCTAAAGACAGTTTCTCAAAAACAACTTTAAATGAGATAATTCTTAGCGTGATAACTACACAAGCCCAATCGAAAGAGAGACAAGCATTATACAACGATTACTTGAAAAAACTGCCTCCAACAGTTTCAGATTTCATGCAAATCAAATTCCCACAGCCTTCTACTGATGCCATCAATCTAGCCGATTTATTTTTAAAAATATTCGAGAAAAATAAGTTTTTAGTCGATAATGTTGCACAATCTGATTTTGAGTATAACATGACCAGCGCCAGTATAACGCTCGTTATGCAGAATCCATTTGAAAAATCCTATTATATTGACGAGGGGAAGGATGGTGTGCTAGACAAATGGAGCCGTTATATCTCTGGTAGTTTAAGTGAAGAATACTGGAATTTTGATAAACAAAATGGGTTTGAAGTAAAAAAGATATACCAGTACGATGCAGAGGTATGGAGAAATTTCTCTAATTTTGAGAAGGAGTACAGAAATACTGGAGAGTACCCAATTACTACAGACTTTTACAAAGAGTGTGTTCTCTACGATTATAAAGAAGATGGAGAATATGATATAATTATAGGAGTTATTACTGGGCCCTATGTTTACAAACACTATGGTGCAGATAAATATTATCCATTTGAAGCAGTAATAGACTTCTACGCAGGCAATACAAATATCTCAGACATAAACTTCCTTTATGACCAATTTGGGATTAGAAATAAGGGATGGATATACGTTGATACTGACCTACCTGTAACTGAAGCAACTGATGCTAAAATTGAAGAAAAGGGAAAGATACTAGACGAAGTCGTAAGATTACTAATGGATCAACAAATTCTGATTCCTACAGTTCCAGAAGATAAACCTAACGCCCCAGCCATCGAGGTGAATTAAGATAGATAATCTTCCAATTCAGGATAATTAACTCCAGTTAGGACGATTACAACTTTTAGAATATCTGGTGAATTATCAGTAAGTGAAACTCCCCATATTATCTCAGCATTTTTATGAATCCTTTCTTCTATATGTCCAGTTACATTTGTTGACTCTTTGAGTGCTAGATCTTTGTTTCCGATGATATTAATAAGTGCACCCTTGACATCATCTAATTCTAAATCAAACTTTGATTTTAATGCACGCTCATAGGAGTTTATAGTCTTTTTATCTCCTTTTCCTTCGCCCACGCCAATATAGCAGGTTCCACCCTTGTTTATCACAGTCCTAAAATCAGCAAAATCGATGTTGACAAGACTTGGTAGTGCAAGGGAGAGATACAATCCTTCGATTTTTTCCCAAAAAGGGGAATAACCTCGAGAGAATATTGTTTTTTGTTCATCCTCTCGTATAATAAAAGAATTAGAATACATCTTCAATTCTGAAAACTTCTCTTTTGAATTCTCTTTGCTAGTGCTCAGTATGTCGTCTGCCCTTATCACAGGTATAGGAATGGCTTTACTATCCTTTGCCAACTTTAAAAGAATTGATGCCAATTTAATATTTGTATCGTCTAGATCGGTTAAAACAAATACAATATTTGCTATACTGAAAAATCCACGGAACTCTTCCTCTATTTTTGATGTTACTTTGGATATGCCTTGAATGCTTTCAGATGCATCTATTTTATTTTTTAACACGTCGTTAACAAAAAATTTTTTCTCTGTTTTTAAAAATTTTAATCGTTCCTTGTCATATCCTATTGCCAACGTTCTTATATCCAGATTTTGGGGTTTAGTTTCTATTATCTTAAAGCTCTCATCCCCAAGTCCTATGACCATCATCTTAAGTTTCTGTGAGTCGCTGTCCTTTTTAGACTGTTCCATTAAAGATGTTTTAAGAAATTTTTTTATAAGGGTTGTTGTTTGTAAGTATATATGGAAGAACTTTATTTTATCACCGGAAACAAAGGAAAATTCAAAGAAGCTAAAGAGAAACTGGAATATCTTAATATTGAATTAATTCAGACAAATATGGGATATCCAGAGATCCAAGCTTCTGATCTAAAGGAAATAGCCCTATTTGGGATTAATTTTTGCAGCGAAAGGCTTAAAAGTCCCTTCTTTTTAGAAGACTCGGGACTGTTCATAGAAGAACTAAACAGCTTTCCTGGACCGTACTCAAGGTATGTACAAGATACAATCGGAAATGATGGTATCTTGAAACTTCTATCAAATGTAAAAAATAGAAGTGCTTACTTCAAATCGGTAGTGGGACTATACAAAGATGGCCCACATTTATTTGAAGGAATTTCAAGAGGCACAATCACAAATGAAATAAGAGGTCAAGAGGGATTTGGATATGATCCTATATTCATCCCCGAAGAAAACTCGAGAACATTTGGAGAGATGACTACTATGGAGAAAAACGCTTTCTCCCATAGAGGCAAAGCTCTTGAGATAATGGCCAAATACCTTGAAAGTGGAGTTGAGTAAATGGCAAGAATGCATTCGAGAAAAAGAGGAAAATCCGGTTCAAAAAAACCGGCAAGAACATCGATGCCACATTGGGTTGAAAAAAGGCCAGAAGAGGTTGTTGATTTAGTATTAACTATGTCAAAAGAAGGTCATGGACCTAGCATGGTAGGAATTATATTAAGGGACCAACATGGAATTCCTGATGTAAAACTTATCGCTGGGAAAAGTATTAACGAAATATTAAAGGAAAATAATCTCCAAAGTGAATACCCAGAAGACCTTTTCAATCTTATATCTAGAGCCGTCAACTTAAGGAAGCATCTTGAGCTGAATCCAAAGGATCTTCACTCGACAAGAGGATTAAATCTTATTGAGGCGAAGATTAGAAGACTTGGAAAATACTATACTGAGAAAGGTAGAATCCCAAAAGAGTGGAGATACCACCCAGAAAAGGCTCAGCTTATTGTAAGATAAATTTATTTTTATTCTATTTTATTAATTTTCATTTAAATTATAATATAAGTATTAATAAGAGTTATTTTTTATTCAGAAATTCTTAAAAAGAACATTTCAAGTGTTGTTATATGGGTAAATATACAAAATATCCATTGCTCCCCATTTTAGTAATTATTATATTGGGAACGATACCCTTGGTATATTCAGATAGCACTGAAGAATATTACATGCTTACGTTAATTAATAATGAACGCCAGGCACAAGGGCTTGAGCCTCTCACAATGAATTCAACTCTTTCCTCTGCCGCAAAACTTCACAGCCAAGACATGATTAACAGAAATTTCTTTAATCACGTAAATCCCGATGGGCTAACGCCTTCAGATCGAGCTAGAAATGCCGGGTATAGCTTCATTGCATTAGCTGAAAATATATGTGGAAATCCATCTATCGATGCTGGGCATTCTTCACTTATGGGAAGCCCTTCTCATAGAATCAATATTTTGAATCCATCTTACAAAGAAGTAGGGATAGGGATAGTTGACGGTGGACCTTATGGAAAAATGATAACTCAACTCTTCGGCACGCAATCAGGAAATAGTGTGACAACTCCAACTACAACACCACAAGAATTTCAAGGAAAACCTGATCTAACTATGGATGGAATAGATTTTTCTGGACAAGCTGAGCCCTTAAAACAGATATCAATGAAAATAACATTAATCAACTCTGGGAAGAAAAATTCCGAGAATTTTGTATTTGCCGTTTTTGAGGGGCCCCCAGAAAAAGGAAATCTTTTAGGGAAAGTTAATATTTCATCACTCTATGTGGGCCAAAAAATAACTGCTAATTTTAACTGGACCCTACCCACAGAAGGGAGCTATACAATATACTTTGTTACGGATTATAACAACGATATCAATGAAGAAAATGAAAATAATAATGTGACAACTTATCCCTTAAATATAAAATCTGAAAATTCAGAAACTAATCCAGGGGAGAAGTCAAATGATTCAACTACAAACAGTCAAAACAATAAAGCTGACCTATATATATCGGAGAGTGATGTTTCTTATAATAAAATAGTCTATGAAGGTACATCTTCACTAGTATCTTTTAGGATAAGGAATATTGGAAAATCAACTGCTTTTGGGATACTAGTTAAAATATACGTTAATAGTGACCTTAAAGCATCTTCAACGGTAGATCATCTTCTGCCATCGTCCTATACGGATTTGAAATTATATCTAACATTCGCAAATTCAGGAAATAATGTTATAGAACTCAGGATTGATCCAGAGAGTAGCATAAATGAAATCTCAAAATCTAACAATTACATAAATTTCAACATAAAAGTTGTACCTAAAGAAAACAATTCAGTTACAACTCAAAATACTAAAGTGATACCTCAAGATATAGATTTACTCATATACCCTTACTATATTACAATTGAAGAACAAAAAAATAAATCGTTCTCGATTAACGCCAAAATAAAAAATAAAGGTGTTATAAAAGTAAATGAGTTTTCTGTTACTTTTTACGAAAAGGATAATAATGGCTCAAATAATATATTTTTAGAAAAAGTCTACCTCTCATTAGACCCTGATGAGATATTTGAAGAGACCATCACATTTACGCCAGATACAGAAAACGGAGAGGTTATTGTAGTTATAGATGAAGAAAACAAAATCAAAGAAACTGATGAAACTAATAACATTGCTACTAAGGTATTTTTTAGAAAGATTGGTGATGCAAACACATCCTTTGTTGATAGCACAATCATAAATACAACGCCTAAAGAAGTGAATGCGTCCGATTCATTAAGATTCTCGATAGATATAATGGAAACTAATGCGTCCAACGCTTATTTATATTATTCACATGAAACGAATAATTCTTTTATTGTTTTAAAGATGGATAATGAAGGAAATGGAATTTATTCGCTTAATATTAATCCAGAAAAAAAGCAGTTTCTTTATTATTATTTTGAGGTAGATGCAGAAAATAAAATAATAAAATCACCAGTTAATTCCCCTCAGGACTTTTATCAAATTAGTATTAATTACAAACACGACCCCGAAAAGAAGAACGAATCTAGTTTTCTTGAAAGTGTAAAAAAAATATTTGAAAATATTTTTTAAAAAAATAATTAAAAATTTATATCAAATAGAATTATTATCTTAGTTTCACGCCCAATTTTTCTAGACCACAGGTACCAATGGCCTTATTTGCAGCCCCTGATCCATATTTTGCCGTTATATCAGTTAGGCATTCCTCTATTACTTTAAGATCCTTTGTTGCTTTTATTTCATCTATTAAATCCACATATGTTCTATCTCTAGCCATAATTTTCATCTCCAGTAATTAATGCTCTATTGCATATAATTACATAATAAAATATGCACCATAATATATAAAGTTTTCGTTGATTGTATAAAATAACACATATATTATCGGCAATTGTAGGAATACTAAAAA
Source organism: uncultured Thermococci archaeon (assembly GCA_964621955.1). Lineage (GTDB taxonomy): Archaea > Methanobacteriota_B > Thermococci > Methanofastidiosales > Methanofastidiosaceae > Methanofastidiosum. The sequence goes on along the minus strand of CAZUMN010000034.1, from coordinate 249 downwards.
TAGTTATGGCCTCCTAATATTTGATAAAAATTGTCAAAGATACTGAAAATTAATAACAAAGTTAAAGATAGAATACATATAATTTAATAAATTGGTAAAAATCACTAACAGTAGTTTTTGGATAATATCCTAATTATTTTATATCAATAAAGTTCATTTCAAATCTAGAAGAGAATACTGCCGTGTATTACTGGTAAAAAAGTGCGGGGGATGGGATTCGAACCCACGAATACCTACGTAACAGGACCC
>CAZUMN010000033.1:0-11912 GCA_964621955.1 uncultured Thermococci archaeon | reverse complement strand
ATAGACAATAAAGTTTTTAAACAACAATTTAATCGTTTCGTATATATCCAAAGAAAGGAGGGTCACAATGGAATACAAAATTATTGTTTCTTACCAAGACGGTAAAACTATACAGAAAGAAGTAAAGGACAAACAGGCAGAATCCCTCTTTGGTTTAAAAATTGGCGAAGAGTTTAATGGTGAGACGATAGGACTTTCTGGCCATGTATTGAAGATTACAGGCGGATCCGATAAAGACGGATTCCCAATGAGGCAAGACCTCGACGGTAACAGAAGAGTAAAACTTTTGCTTTCCAAGAGTGTTGGCTTTAGACCAGTAGAACAGGGCGAGAGAAGAAAAAAGAGAGTTAGAGGTAACACCATAAACGAAGACACCGTTCAAATTAACACCAAAGTAATTAAGCCTGAAAAATATGAAAATCCTGAAGAAAAGAAAGCAGAAGAAGCACCAAAAGAATCAAAATCTTAAGTGCATATAACTTATATTAAGGAGATATAAAGTTGGGACAAGCTGAAGTAAATATAGGTCTTGTAGGGCATGTCGATCACGGTAAAACTACTTTGACACGAGCTCTATCCGGAGTTTGGACAGACAAACACAGCGAAGAGCTTAGAAGAGGTATCACAATAAGACTAGGTTATGCAGATATAGAGTTTAGAAAATGTGAAGCATGCGAAGGGATAGAGGCCTATACTACTGATAAATCTTGCCCTAATTGTGGTGGAGAATCTAAAGTCTTAAGAAAAGTCTCCTTTGTTGATGCGCCAGGGCATGAAACCTTAATGGCAACAATGCTTTCAGGCGCCGCAATCATGGACGGGGCCATATTGGTTATTGCAGCTAACGAGAAATGTCCACAACCACAGACAAGAGAACATCTAATGGCCTTAAATATTGTGGGGATTAAGAATATCGTTATTGCACAGAATAAAATAGAGCTTGTTTCTAAGGAAAAAGCAATTGAAAATTATAATCAGATAAAGAATTTTATTAAAGGAACTGTAGCTGAAAATGCTCCAATTATCCCTATATCTGCTCAGCACAGGGTAAACATTGACTATCTGATAAAATCAATCGAAGATGTAATAAAAACTCCAAAAAGAGATTCAAATAAACCGCCAATAATGTATATTGCAAGGTCTTTTGATACAAACAGACCTGGAACGTTCCCAGAGGATCTAAAAGGTGGGATATTAGGAGGATCACTTATCCAAGGGAAGTTAAAAGTCGGTGATAAAATAGAAATAAGGCCCGGCTTTGAAAAAGTTGAACAGAATAAGAAAGTCTTCAAGCCAATATTAACTGAAGTATCTAGCTTAAATGTTAGCAATGAAGCAGTCGAAGAGGCGTTGCCTGGAGGTCTTCTTGGAGTTGGAACTTTCCTAGATCCTGCAGTTACAAAGTCAGATACTTTAGCAGGCAGCATATTGGGGCATCCTGGAGAGTTGCCAAAAGTTTGGGATAATTTAACTCTCGAAATTAATCTCCTTGAGAGAGTTGTTGGTACAGAGGATGAAATTGAAGTTGACCCTATAAGACCTAAAGAAATGCTTTTGTTAAATGTTGGAACAGCTAAAACAATAGGCACAACGACAAAGGTCGGGAAAGTCACAGAATTGATATTAAAACTTCCAGTTTGTTCTTTAGTTGGTGAAAGGGTAGCCATAAGTAGAAGGGTCGGGGCTAGATGGAGACTAATAGGCTACGGAATAATAAAATAGTTGTGATTCTAGATACAAATTTTCTTCTTCTTCCAGGTAGATTCAATCTTAGGATCGAATCAATTGAAGATGTCATAGAAAAAAAATGTATTATAGTAATACCAACTAATGTTATTTCTGAATTAAAAAGGATAGAGCTTACTGGTTCTGATAAAAATGCTAAAGAAATAGCATTAATTATTTCTGAACGTTATGAAAAAATCGAATTGGAAGGACCTGTCGATAGATCAATTTTAGAATATGCTAAAACTAACAAATGCATTGTAGCAACAAACGACGTGAAATTAAAGTCAGATTTAAGAAAGATCCAAGTTCCAGTTGTTTTTGTGAAAAATGGAACAAGACTTGGGCTTGAAGGCTACATTGAGTGAATTCTTGTTTTGATAATGTCTATGTTGGTATTAACTGGGTTAGATGTGTCTATAACTATCACATTTTCTTCAAATTCTTCAAATATTTTTTTCATTTTGAGATATACACTGTAATCTGCGTCACTGAACTTATCCTTTCTTTTATTTATTCTTTCCTTAAGAAGTTCTTCAGGCGTCTCACAATAAACAAAGTAGACTTCTTCACAAAATGATTTTCCAACTTCTTTTGCCCTTTGCCTTAATACTTTTGTATAAAAAGTTCCATCAAGAATGACATTCTTACCCATAGCCAAATATTTCCCAGTTTGTGAAAATAGTTCATTGTATACGATTCTTTTATCTTCTTCATCATATACTGGTTTTTTAAAAATCATTTTTCTTATCTTGTCAGTTGAAAAAACAACAGCATCTATATCTTTTGCAAGTGCTTCAGCAATTGTTGTCTTTCCTGTGCCCGGAAGACCACTCACCACAATAAGCATGAACTATCTCCTAAGGTAAGTTTTAAATATATTACTCAAAATATAGACTGAGGGATAATTTGCCAGATAGATTTACAAAGCCGCCTTTTAAGAAGGTAAAAATAAAAGAAATACCAAATGAAAAATATGTTAGTGTTGTAGGGGCCATAATTAAAAAAGAGGGAAATGATATCCTTTTGGACGATGGCACAGGGCAAATCGAAGTCGTTTTTGGTGAAGATATCGATTTCAAAGAAGGTGACATCGTTAGAGTTTTCGGTGCCGCCATTTCGGGCTCTTTAAAAGGAGAACTAATCCAAGACATGTCAGAGCTTGATATAAAGCTCTACAGGGAAAGTTTTGACAAAATAAAAAGTCTATATTATAAATAATATTCCAATAAATTTATATAAATAATAATAACTATTGCATATAGGTTGTAAGGTGAGCTAATGTTTGAAGCTGTTTTGAGTGCAGAAACATGGAAAAAATGTGTCACTGCCATTGGTAGTCTCGTAGAGGAAGTTCCTTTGAAGATTACTGCCGAAGGTATTGAGTTAAGGGCTATGGATCCATCTCATGTAAGCATGATTGATTTTAAAATGAACAAGGAAGTGTTCGCAGAGTATAAAACTGATAAAGAGGCCATCATAGGTATTGATATTGAGGATATGTCAAAATTCATTAACAGAAGCCGAAGCGATGATATTCTTGTTCTAAAACTTGATGAGGAGAAAAACAAGATACTTATGGTATTAAAAGGAACATCAACTAGGAGATTTGGGTGTCAGCTTATCGATGTCACAGAGCAATCGAATCTCAAGATGCCCGCTTTAAATACCACTTCAAAGGTAAGGTTAAGCTCTCAAGCTTTTAGAGAAGGCCTAAAAGATGCAAATATAGTGTCAGATCACGTTTCCCTGAAAGCAGACGATGCATTTTATATGAATGCTGAAGGGGACACAGGTGACATTGAAGTAAAACTTGAAAAGGGCGACCCTGATCTTTATGAGATTATTGTATCTGCAGGAGCTTCTTCAACATTTAATTTGAGCTACCTAACAGACATGTCAAAGTCAATACCCGGAGAAATGTCAATCGAAATAGGAAGCGATATGCCAGTAAAGATTGAATTTGAAATCGAAGGCGCTTCATTCGTATTCATTCTTGCCCCACGAGTCGAAAGATGAGAAGTAATATGGGAAAATATAATGACGACCCTATAAATATCTTTAGAAAAGAATACATAAAAAATGGTATTCTTGGCTCTAATACTGAAGATAACAATGATCTTATTGATTTGTTAAGTAAAACTTTTGATGAAGATTCACTTGAAGGTAAAATAAATAAAGCTAAAAGTGAATATACTAAAATACAATTTGAAACTTTTTGTAGGAAAAGATTTAGATCTATAGTCGAGAAATCTCTTGAAAATAGAGGATCAGATAACGAGTTTGAAATTAGAATTTCTAAGACAATTCAAGTTCTTCTTAACGAATATAAGAGCAATATCCTTAATGCAAATATCTCCCCTAAAGAAAGAAGGGAAAAGGTTTTTAAGGAGGTAAAGCTCTCACAAGATGTACCAGAGTTCATAGGAGAGGATATGAGGGCCTATGGACCATATAAGAAGGGGGAAATAATTTCAATCCCCTTGAGAAATGCAGAGATACTTATAAGAGAGAAAGTTGCTGAGAGCTAGTCAAGAGTGATTCTTATGAAAATGCCAAAAAAAATGAATACCTATTGCCCGACCTGTAAAAAGCATACGTCACATAAGGTTGAGACTGTAAAGAAAAGGAAAAGAGGAGAACTTAGTGCAGGTCAGAGAAGGTATAAAAGAAAAATTAAAGGTTACAGAGGTTTCCCCAGATCTTCAGTTAGTGGTGGAAAATCTGTAAGCAAACTTGATTTAAGATATAGATGCGAATTATGTAAAAAAGCCACTACAAGAAAAGGCTTCAGAGTTAAAAAGTTAGAGTTCGTGGAGGCATAATATGAAAAAACTTGTTTCAAAGTTTTTGAGAGTAAAATGCACTGACTGTTCAAGTGAACAGATAGTATTTAACAGACCCGCTATCACCGTAAAATGCCTTACTTGTGGAAAATCCCTTGTTGAGTCAAAAGGTGGAGTAGGCAAGATTAATGCCGAAATACTAGAAGTATTGGAGTGATTATTCAATGCTTGAAAGGGATTACCCCGAAGAAGGGGATCTTGTCATGTGTTCCGTTAAGGAAGTATTTCCTTACGGTGCGTTCGTTATCCTTGACGAATATGACAAGGAAGGCATGATACATATAAAGGAAATCTCCTCCAGTTGGGTTAAAAATATTAGAAATCACGTGAGGGAAGGTCAAAAAATAGTATGCAAGGTTCTAAAAGTTGATGCATCTAAAAATCACATAGACTTATCCCTTAGAAGAGTTACAAGCCAACAGAAGAAAACAAAAGTTCAGGAATTCAAGAGAGAGAAAAAAGGCGAAAAACTATTAGAGCTATACGCTACAAATATCGGAGAAGATTACAAAAGTATTATCCATAATATCGGGGTACCCATTGTTAATAAATATGGCGATTTATACGCCGCTTTTGAAGAGACTTCAACAAAAGGTAAGAGTGTTTTAGAGGGATTAATAGACGAAAAATATGTTGATGGGCTTTATGAGATTATAAAAACTAATGTTGAAAATCCATTAGTTTCAATTACAGGCCACATAGTCCTTGAATGTTTTTCCGGGGATGGAGTAAATATAGTAAAGGACGCTTTAGTCACTGCAAGAGAAAAATACAAAGACAAAGTAGAAGATGTGGAGATAAGGAATGAAGGGTCCCCAAAATATTCTATTCATATAGTTGCTGAAGATTATAAAGCAGCAGAATCTGTTTTGAGAGATATTGCAGAAATGGCAATTTCTCATGTTCAGAGTAATGAGGGTAAAGGGTCCTTTAAGAGATCATGATATGAAGATGAAAATCTGCCCTAAATGCAATAAGTATACTTTAAAGGATTTATGTCCTTTATGTAATTCTCCTGCCGTAAATCCTCACCCTCCAAAGTTTTCACCTGAGGACAAATACGGCAAATATAGGAGATTAATCAAAAAAGAGAGTGGAGTGCTATGAAAGAAACTTATATTATTGAAGAAAAAAAAGATATAAAACTTGAGAATCCAATATTTGTGGAAGGTCTTCCAGGGATAGGCCTTGTAGGAAAATTAGCTGCTGATCATCTTATCCAAGAATTAAAAGCTGTTAAATTTGCTGAATTATATTCTCCAAGATTTCCCCATCAAGCATTAGTTGAAAAAGACTCAACTATGAGATTAATGAAAAATGAATTTTATTACTACACCGGTGGAAAAAGAGATATATTATTCTTGTCCGGAGATACACAACCACCACCAACAGATGCGTATGGGCATTATGAAATATCCACCACTATTCTGGACTTTATTGAGAAATTTGGCGTTAAAGAAATGTTTACATTGGGTGGGTATTCTACAGGTGGATATCCTGTAAAGGAGCCAAAAGTATTGGGTGCAGCATCTGATGTTGAAACAGTTGAAAAATATAAAGATAAGAATATTGTTTTTAGAGAAGACCCAGGGTCTGCAATTGTTGGTGCATCAGGACTTCTTATTGCAATGGGGAAACTTAGAAACATGAACGGTTTATGCCTTTTGGGAGAATCTCCAGGGTATATAATTGATGCCAAAGCTTCAAAAGCAGTTCTACAAGTATTAGTTGATATATTAGAACTTGAGATTAACATGGAAGAGCTGGATAAGAGGGCGGAAGAAACTGAAAAAGCACTTTCAAAGATTCAGGAAATGCAGAAAAACATGACCGAATATCAACCATTGCCCCCGGGAAACGAAGAAACAGGATATATAAGGTAATTATTTAATTACTTTTTATTTTATTTTTCACTTAAAAATATTATTCTACTTGTTAGTGAAACAAGGCTAGCTAATAAAATAACAATAATAATAGCTAAGTCATGACTATTACTATCTAAATAGAGCAAACAATAAAAATGAATGCTTCTTAAATTATTTGTAATTGGTGGAATCAGATGTCGGATACCTTTATAGATAAATGCCGTATGGAATCTTTAGTCGATGGAATTTTTGCAGTCAGCATGACTGTTTTAGTTTTGACAATTAACTTCCCACAAGGTCTTGATATAAAAGACGATATTGTGATATTAAAGGCGATGGAACATCTGGTTCCCCAAATGATTATCTATTTTGTAGCTTTTGCCTTAATTGGCATATTTTGGTGTATTTACCACAGTCGATTTCGATATGTAAAAAAATTAGATAATACGTTTATATGGATAAATTTATTTTGGTTGATGTTCATAGCTTTGATGCCTTTCTCAACTTCTTTAAATGGAGATTACCCAATGTTTCATACGGCCGTCCTTATTTTTCATCTAAACTTTTTGGTATTATCCTTTTTATTATTTTTACTATGGGCATATGCGTCTAAAAAAAATCTGATTGATGAAAGTTTAGAAAAAAAAACTGTGATACTAAATAAAAATATACTTATCGTGATGATAGTAGTATGTTTATTTGCCCTAATAATATCTTTCTTTTCACCTTCAATAAGTAATCTGTCCTATTTTTTAATATTCCCTGGGATTTTGCTCGTGAAAAGATACTAAATATATTTATTTACTTTTTTTCCTGCATTAAATAGTTTATTATTCTTTCATAAATATCAGGATAAAGCCTGTCTTCACCGCCATCTAGGGAAGGATTATCATTAACTTCAATCACATATAGGGCTCCATTGCTTTCTTTTATGTCAACTCCATATAGGCCATTTCCGATAGCATTACCTGCCCTTATACCAAGATCGATTATTTCCTGTGGGACCTCTTCTTTTGGAACGCTTACAACATCGCAGTAAACTAAATGACCATTAACAGAGGCCTGTATCTTAAAAGTTTCATTGGGGATTATGTACTTGCACGCATACAATAATTCTCCATTAAGGACTCCTATCCTCCAATCAAATTTGCTATCCACAAATTCTTGGACTACCACCCAGTCAGATAGTTTTATGAATCTTCTTGAAACTTTTATGAATTCTTCTTTTGTGTAGACCCTTTCCACTCTTGCCGAAAAAGATGTTGATGGCTCTTTTAGGATTATGGGTGGATTAAACATCTTGAAAACTTCTTCTAGATTTTCTAAAGTAACTTCTCCCTTCTTCATGAAAACAGTTCTTGGCATAGGAACATCTTTTTTCATGAGGTGGAGATACATGTTAACTTTATCAGAACATATCCTTATCGAGTTAGGATCATCTATTACAGGGATTCCTTTCAATTCTGCAATTCTTGCAGCTACATAACTTATATTCATTGAATCAGTTCTGGCTCTAATAAAAAGGGCATCAAGTCCTGATATTTTTTTTATTTCTGTTGGGAAGATAAAATAGGCATAATGCCCCAATCTTTCAGCTTCTTCTCTAAATTTAATTAGAGATATGAGTTGTACTGAACTACTTAGAGTCTGCCTATCAACAAAAATTCCTAATTTCCCCATTTTCTATCCCAGTCTCGACCCTAGTTTTGAATTCTTCCTTTTCATCATTAGATATCTCTGAATTTCTCATTGGCGATATCGAAGAAAGATAATATTTTTCTCCATCATATATGAGAATTATTTTAGCTACTGGTATTTCAAATACTTCATATATTCTTTCCAGAAGAGCACAAATCTCAGGATCTGTTGTAGTATTCTTTCCAAACAGTGTTGAGAAAGTTTTTATTTCAGAATTTGGGGGTAATCTCTGGAAACAGAAAGGATATTTCCCGCCATGTGTTACTTTCTTTATGGCTTCCTTTGCAGTTTCTAAGTCGTTTACTACTTCATATTTTGAAGAGTCCGAGTAATAGTTTATCCCATATATAATTGAAGGTAAAGGACAATATGTATCCGATATTCCCCATTCACAGACAGGTATCCCAACCATCTCTGCTTTTGTAAGGCATATTGGAACGACGTAGGCATCAAGTACCTCGTCACTACTTGGTGTTATTTTGTATCCATTCTGATTTTCTCTTAAAACGATCCTATAGTATGACTCCGTTTTGTAGTGGTATTCGTTACTTAAAACGAATAAATTGTTGCCTGAGTACATCTCAGTTATATCTTTATCAAAAAGACTTGTCTTTTTATGCAAAATTCCTGCACCCCTCTTATGGGATTTAGAACTACTATCTAAATTTACCTCTAAAGAATTAACAAAAGGTAGAACAAAATTATCAATCGTTTTTACATCACAACTATTTGATGCATCATCATCTTCTGATTCCATAAAAACAGCCAGCTGGGATTTCTCCCTACACCATCTCCGTGTTATATTCATATTGCGTAGAGCTCACCTACAGCATTTCTTAGGTAGTTGTTTTCTTTTAAGGAAAAAACTGCCATAGAATCTATGCCTAGATATGTCAAAATCAATACCGCAATGGTAGAGTTTTTTGCAACTTCAAAATCTAACAAAAAAGTAATGTCCGATACTATGGAGATTGTTGTCAAAAAGTAACCTAATGAGATTAGAATGACCGTGGTAGCGAATGTCCAGACAAGAACAAGTCTGTTCTTATCCTCGTCCAGCAAATTTATGTAGTGTAATGGTGTTTCCATTGTACCTAATAATGATTACCGGAAACTACTTTTAAATCTTTCTATTGACATTTCTGCAAGTCGAATAACATTTATATAACAGATTAAGTTATTTTTCTTGATGGGTTCGTATGTCTTTTTAAAAAGAAAGAAGGGGATTAAATGAAAGATCTTACAATTCCGTATATAATCGTCGGGGCATTGATATATGTCCAAGGAATAAGAGTTTATTTTGAGGGGGACTTTATTTCAATGATTATTTATACTTCTTTTGCCTGGATATTATTCCTGATGGCATTTTTTTCATATAAGAAGAAGAAAAAATCAAAAGATACAGATATCCTAGGTGAACCATTTATTAGTGAGGGGGACGCTTCATAAATATTTAATATTTTAATAAAAAGTCAATACTTTTATATATAATTAAATAAAGTTGGTGCTGTGATATAATGAAACTCCATTTAAATGCCGAGTATCTCCTGAGCAAACCACTAACAGGGGACGGAGTTCAAAAAGTAAAGAAGTATCTTGCTGAAGAAACTAAGGAATTATTGACTAAAGGAGTACCTAAAGATAAACTTTCAGAATCTCCAAAAATAATTGACTCAAATATATCAAATGACACAATCTTAATAACTATTGAAAGTGGCACATATGTTAGATCACACGCAGTTGCCATAAGACTAAAGAATGCTCTGTCTTTACTTCTCGGAAAGGAGTTTAAAGTTGGAATTAAAAAAGTTGTGGCAAAAAGTTATACTCTCACACTTGAACTTGAAAAAATTCCAAAAGATCCCATTAAGATACCTTTTGTCGATAAAATATCTATAGAAGGTGCAAATGCAATTTTATCTTTAAAGGATTTGGATGAAGATTTCCTTACTAAAAATCATGTTGATCGTATCATTAATTTGTTCTATGAAAAAGTTGAAGCACAGTTTTGGGGTGGCAAGGGTGAGCACTGGGAATTGATTTCAAAGAGTGAAAACATAGAACCATTGACTACAAAAGACCCAACACTAGAATTATTGGCTTTAGGATGGCTAAAACAAGGCCCAAGTCAAGGCCAATGGTTTTATCATGCCCCAGTTGCAGCACTGCTTCGGACAATGGAAAGAATCGCTGTTGAAGAAGTCTTAAAGCCACTAGGATTCATTGAAGTCATTGCCCCGAAGCTTGTTCCTTTTGAAATTTGGGAAAAAACAGGCCATTTATCTGGCAGTGAGCCAGAAATTTATTATATCTCTCCCCCTATTTCTAGAGATGTTTCAGTATGGGAAGAAGTAATTGATCTATACAAAATAACAAAAAAGGCCTATGTTGATAAGATAAGAGAAAGAATGAGAGACCCCATAGGCGGAATGACCTATGCACAGTGTCCTCCAATGTACTGGGCTTTTGATGGGAAGACTATTGATGATTCAGAATTTCCAGTACTAATCTATGACAAAAGCGGCCCTTCTTATAGGTGGGAAGCTGGCGGGAGACAAGGTATCGAACGAGTAAATGAATTTTGGAGGATAGAACCTGTATTTATAGGATATCCAGACCAGTTAATCGAACTTAAAGAGAAGATGATGGAAAGATATGCTTATGTCTTCGATAAAATATTCGAGATTGAATGGAGAACAGCGTGGGTAACACCTTTTTATATGGCACAGTCAGGACAGACAGGAATTGAAAAAGAAACTGAGAGAATTAAAGGAACTGTGGACTATGAATCTTGGATTCCTTCAAGGGGTAATAGAGAAGAGAGTGAATGGCTAGAATTCCAGAATCTTTCAATAGTTGGAGATAAGTATACTAAAGCTTTCTCCATTAAATCTTCAAAAAACAAGGAGTTGTGGTCTGGCTGTTCAGGCATCGGGCTTCAAAGGTGGACAGTATCTTTCTTGGCCCAAAAAGGACTTGATTCCAACAACTGGCCTAAAGAATTCAAAAAATATTTAGGAGAATTCCCAAAAAATATCAAATTCGTTTAATATCTTCTTTTTTTTCTCTTTTAAGATAAATTAGAAAAACATCTATTAAGGCAAAAGTGGCAAGCATATAGAAAGCAGCCCTCCAAGTTAAAACATCGGCAATATATCCGCCAACTGAAACTGCAAAAGATCCAAAGCCAAATATACAGAGAGAACTAAACCCATAAAGCAGACCGCGTATTTTGGCACTGCCCATTGACGCGGTAAGCATATTTTGTGCAGGTTGAGCCGCGAAATATGAGAATCCCAGCATAATTGAAAAAATTAAAAATATAATTGCACTTGTAGTATTAGCAATAAGAGCAATAGAAATAGAACTAATTGCTGTGAAAGCAAGAAGTGGTTTTTTGTAACCAAGTTTGTCAGATATTTTTCCACCAAGTATTTGTCCTGGCATACCTGAAACTATTAGTATTGTTGTGATTAAACCACCTATTAAAACTTTAAGTGATAAAACGTCTTTAGCAAAAGTAGTCAATAATAGAACAGTTCCAGTGTAAAACAATCCTCTAAAAAGTAGGATTAGGATATATAATACAAATTCTTTTGACAGCAATTTCCTTGTTTCTTCAAGATACTTAAAGTCACGATTTTCTTTATCCTGAATATGGTCTTTGATCTTAGAATCTTTAATTGAAAAACTAATAGATAACAAAATTAATATTGGAATACTCCAAAATAGATAAGGATATTTCCATCCAATGTAGACCCCAACTGCAGCAGCTATT
>CAZUMN010000032.1:0-12270 GCA_964621955.1 uncultured Thermococci archaeon | reverse complement strand
ACAAAAAAGATAGATTTTGTTGAAGAATTTGTTTTTCTTGAAAAAGGTGCTTACAAGATTATCTACAACGAGATTGTAAATATCCCACCAAATATAGTTGCTTTGGGAAGGCCTCGCTCAACTCTATTGAGATGTGGCGCAAACGTCGGAACAGCTGTTTGGGATAGGGGTTACAGTGGTAGGAGTGAATCTTTACTTTCAGTAGATAATGAGAAGGGTATAAAGATTTACAAGGATGCACGAGTTCTACAACTAGTGTTTATGCGAACATTAACAGATGAGTCAGTTTACAAGGGTATATTCCTAAAAGAAAATATATAATCAAGTTAGAACATGATCCCCAATTGCAAGAATATTGTTCCTCCTGACTATTATTAACCCCATTTCTTTAACATTTTCTCCACGGAGGATTTTGACATTTTCCATAACTAGATTGAGTTCTAAGTCATACCCTGCTAATATTCCGTCTATTTTTCTGCCATCTTTTAGAACTAGACTAACTATTTCACCAATATTATTGTGAACAATGTCAAAGGGTTTTTCAGCTCCTGCACTCTGGTATTCTTCATCTTGTTCATAGTCTTCTCTGTCGTCCATAGAAATAATTCAATTAAGTCCTTTAAAAGAATTTCCATCTATCTTTTTGGATAATAAGAAACAAGATTATTCTTAGTAAAAAAGAAAAGAATAATATTTTCTCATAGATTTGCATTAAAGAGGTAAGCAGAGAGATATACCTCAATTAAAGCAGCAATTAGTAATAGTGGGATTATTAGTGCAAATAATTTTAATCCTTTCCTGATATTAACTCTTAGAGACTCTGACCTTGATTTACCCGGAGGTGGAGAAATAATTTCTTTTCCAAGTCTAAATCCTTGGGATGCCGCTATTAATATTGCAGGGATTTCAATCACTCCATGAGGTAGTATACCCATTAAGAAAACTAAAGAATTTCCCCCTTCTGCAATGAATTTTCCATAAAGCAATCCCACCACAGTTCCGTTTCCCCAAAGTGACAGAAAAGGAAAGAATCCGACAAAAACTCCAAGCATCATTATCAAAAAGGAAGTTCTTGTATTAATGTAGAATATTGTAAAGAATAATTCAAGTGAAGTCATTTCCTTTAAGGGCCCAAACATGTCCTGGAATTCCTTTAGGAAAGAATTGATCACTTCAGGATTGTTGTTCAATAATACCTTAAATATATAGAATCCTGAAATAGATCCTAGTAGAAATAATCCTAGTGATATTAGCATTAGGTTTTTATTTTCTTTTATTGTTGTGAATACTTCATTTTTGTAAAAAGAAGTTATTTTTTCTTTTCTGCTTTCCATGACAAAATCCTCTTTGTTACGATCATTAGTAGCAATGCGCCTAATAGAAGCCCAAGACCAAGTATGATTTTAAATATATTGTATTTTTCTATCGCCCTTTCAGAATATTTCTGTGATTCTGTTGCCATTGAAAAAGCATCAGAATATTCTCCTCTGTTGAAAAGTCTTTTTGCTTCAGTTAAAAGTTCATCTGCTTTTTGAACGTCATTTTCATAAAATAATGTATTTTTTGCTTCCTTTAATTTACTATCAGCTGTGTCAATTTCTATTTTTACTCTTTGCATATCCCCCTGACCAAACTCCTCAAGTATTTCAATCGACTTATCAATAAGTTCAATTCTCTTATTAAGATTAGTTTCTTTTTCAGCCTGAGTTAGATAATAAACACCTTCATTGAATACCGCCTCGTCGGCAACTGCAATTCCCTTACTTCTTGCCTCATTTTCTAAATTTTTTGCTTTCTGAAGCTTTCCATCAAATTCAGCTTCGATAAAATCCATTTGAGATTCAAGAAGTGTTGTTGCCTGAGAGATTGTAGTATATGCCTCTCTATAACGTCCGAATGAGTAGTAACCCTGCGCTTGCTGAATTAAGGAAGTAATTCTATTAGTTTCGGTAGGTTTAATCTCAGAAAAACCGTTCTTTTTCATAGAATCAAAATATGCCAAAAATGAATTTGTTTCTTGATCATAATTTTCTTTGTATTGGACTCTCTGATCTATTGCATTGGCGTCTCCTATTGCAAAGTCAAATAGGTTCATGGCAAAAAGAGCATTGTCTTCCTGAACTACATAAGTATCTTCAAAAAGGGATTTGTCTCCAACTATTATTACCATCCCTTCCCCATATTTAACAAATGCAGAAACAGGGGGTCTTTGACCCTTCCCATAGGTTTGAAATTCATCATAATTTTTAGAATAAGAAGTGGTATTGCTTTTTAGCTCGCCATCAAATTCTCCTTTAAGGGTTGAGCCGCTAACATAAATAATTCTAGAAACACCTTTTGACGGAAGATAATTATCATCTCCCTGTATCAAAACATTGGTATTATAGCTTGCAAAGTTTGTATCATCATATACTCTATCGACATTGAGTTCTATATCCAAAGAAACTAGAAGACGATTAATCTGAGTTATTGAACTTGCCTCAGAAAAATCTTCTGCAATTACCAATAGAGTGCCACCTGAGTTAACAAAATCAAGAAGTCTTGGTATCTCTTCAGGAGGTATTCCTTTGTCCGGAGTTATTAATGTAATGACCTTATACTGAGATATATTTTGAGGAATCACTTGGGATTTAGTAATGTTATAATTAATCTTAATTGAATCTTCAATCTTTCCAAGACTTTGCCCATAAAATAGTATATTCTCATTATCGGCAAAAACTAGAGGGGAAAATATCGAAAGAAGCATAATTGCAAATATGGAGAATCCTAAAATCTTTTTCATAAATCTTAATTCGGCAGAAAGTATTTAAATTTTTTGAGTTTATTTGACTTATGAGAATGTTATCCCTATTTTCTGGTGGAAAGGACTCCCTTTTTGCCACCTATCTCGCAATGAGAGAAGGCCACGATGTTGTTTGTCTTCTCTCTTTAGAGTCAGAAAGAGATGATTCATACATGTTTCACATACCCAATATTTCTTTGACATCATTTCAGGCAAAAGCTATGGGCATCCCTTTGATACGAAAAAATGTCAAAGGTGAAAAAGAAAAGGAAGTTGAAGAATTGCACCATATTATTGGCGAATTTGTAAAAAATAAAGAAATCGACGGGATAATAACAGGTGCTATTGAGTCAAACTACCAGAGAGAAAGGATTCAAAAGATTGCTGACTATTATGGAATATTTCACTATGCCCCTCTATGGAAGACAGATACTAACGAATATATGGAAACATTAATCAAAAATGGCTTTAAGGCTGTTATCGTTTCAGTTTCTGCACTTGGCCTTGATGAATCTTTTCTTGGAAGAATAATTGATGAAGAGATTCTCGGAAAATTGAAAATCTTGAACAAAAAATATGGAGTGCATATTGCTGGGGAGGGTGGGGAATATGAAACTTTTGTCACAGATGCCCCTATATTCAAAAAGAAACTAATAATAGAAAAATCAAGAAAAATAATAAAAAATCTAAATGGAATCTTAGTAATAGAATCTGTCATTCTTGAAGACAAATTATAGAACGATTCTTGTCCCGCAGCTTTCAGCATCAATTAATGCTTGAAGGATGACATGTTTTGACTTTCCATTTATTACGTGAACTTCTCCCACTCCTTCTTTTAATGCCGAGATAGATGAAAGAACTTTAGGGATCATTCCACCCGATATCTTTCCTTTTTCAATCATAGAGTTTGCATCTGATTCAGTTAAAAGAGGAATCCTTGTGGAAGGATCATTTGGGTCAAGATATATTCCATCTACATCTGTGATCAATAATAGCTTTTCAGCGCCCATTGCTGCTGCAATTGAGTATGCAAATTCATCGGCGTTCACATTGTATACTCCGTTTTCACCTTCCCCTATTGGAGAAACAACGGGTATGTAACCTTCATCGATTAGTGTCCACAAAAGCCAGGTATTAACGCAGTTAACTTCGCCGACAAAACCTAGATCCACCCCATCAACTGTTTTTTTAGTTGCATTGACTATGCTGCCATCCCTTCCTGAAATCCCAACTGCATATTCACCTTCGTTGTTTATTAGAGTAACAAGTTCTCTGTTTACTGCACCGTGAAGAACCATTTCTACGACTTTCATTGCATCTTTTTCAGTTATCCTAAGTCCCTTATAAAATTCAGATTTTATGCCAAGCTTATCAAGCATTAAGGTTATTTCAGGACCCCCACCATGAACTATAACTGGTGATGCTCCAAGTGACTTAATCAAAGATATGTCTTTGGCAAAGGCCATTTTTAGTTCTTCGTCCTTCATTGCATGGCCGCCATATTTTATCACAACTAACTTATCCTTCAATTCTTTTATCTCATCCAGATTGTTGTAAAGTTCATCAAACATTTTTAACACCTCATGGATATAGTGGAACTACCTTGAGCCCTTCTTTTTCATCGAAACCCATCATAAGATTCATATTCTGTACAGCCTGCCCTGATGCCCCCTTGACAAGATTATCGATCGCAGAGACTGCGATTACCCTGCCTGTCCTCTTATCTGATTTTATCCCTATGTCGCAGTAATTGGAACCAGAAACTGCTTTAGTCTGAGGAAACTTTCCTTCGTCCAAGACTCTGACAAATGGACAGCCTTTATAGAATTCACGGTAAAGATTAATGACATTTTTTGTTTCCATAAAATTATTGAAAGTCATATAGATTGTTGTGAGTATGCCTCTATTAATCGGAACAAGATGTGGTGTAAAAGATAGATTAACTTTATTTCCGAAAAGTTTTTCCATTTCCTGTTGAATTTCAGGAGAGTGCCTGTGAGTAGCAATGCCATACGCTGAAAAATTCTCATTGGCATCAGGGAAATGTGTGTTGGCAGTCAATTTTTTCCCAGCACCTGAAACTCCTGATTTTGAGTCAACAATTACATCAGTCTTTACAAGATTATTTTTCAAAAGAGGCGCTGAGCCAAGGACTGCACTTGTTGGGTAACACCCTGGATTTGCTATGAGTTTAGCCTTTTTTATTTTCTCTTTATATAATTCAGGTAATCCAAAAACAGCTTTTTTATTCAGCTCTGGATCGGTGTGTTTTATTTTGTACCACTCTTCATAGACAGCTAGATCATCAAATCTAAAATCACCGCTTAGATCTATCAGATTAACATTCTCATTAATTGAATAGATTTTTGAGATAATCTCGTTTGATGCCCCATGCGGCAAGGCTGCAAAAATAATATCAGATTCATCTATTATCTTGTTCATTTCTAGACTAACAAAGCTCTGTTCAACTAATCCAGTAAGATTTGGATGGACATCAGAAACCTTTTTCCCTGCATAGCTTTCCGACGTCAGGGTCCCTATTTCGACTTTATTATGATTTAAAAGAAGTCTCAATAATTCTCCACCAGTATATCCTGTAGCACCTATTATACTTGCTATCATGATTAAAACTAGATGCGATTTGTTTTTAAGGTTTATACCGAAATTATTAAATATAATTTTTACTAATTAACGTGTATGGTAAAAGTTGCTTCTGGTGTTTCAAAGATAAAATTATCAGGTATTGAAGAAATGAATGAACTTGCTAAAAAAGTAGAAGGACTCATAAATATGGGTCAGGGAAAACCGGTCTTTAAGACACCTTTGCCTGTTATAAATGCCGCAAAGAAGGCACTTGATGAGGGCCACACAAAATACACTCTTTCACGCGGCATAGAAGAATTAAGGGTGTCTCTAGCAAACAAGATGAGAGAGTATAACAAAATCGATGCCACACCTGAAGAGATGCTTGTAACGGTGGGCGTAAGCGAAGGCATATCGATTTCACTTCTAAGCTATGCAGAAAGAGGAGACAAAGTTATCATCCCCACTCCTTCACATCCTTTTTTTAGGATAATGGCAGAGTTTGTAGGAGCAGATGTTGTAGAAGTTCCTTGTAAAAAAGGTGATTTCTCACTTGACATGGAAGCGATAGAAGATTCTATCGATGATAAAACAAAAGCCATGTTGATTAATGTACCAAACAATCCGACAGGTAAAATCTATGATGGAAGACAACTAAAGAAACTTCAAAATATGGCTGTAAATCAGGATTTTCTTGTAATATCGGATGAGATATACGATTACATAGTTTTTGAAAAGAAGCATGAAAGTATTGCAAAGTACGGAAAGGAAAATATAATCACTTTATCAGGATTTTCAAAGGCATATTCAATGACAGGTTGGAGGATAGGCTATATGCATTCCACAGAAGATATTATCAATAATATTCTACCGATACACAATAGTCTAGTTGTTAGTGCTCCTGATTTTATACAGATTGCAGCATTAAAAGCTGTAAATGACGAAACTTCAATGAATTTTGTAAAGGCCACTACTGAAGAATACAGAAAGAGGAGAGACTTTGTTGTTAAGAGGCTAAATGAGATTGGGCTTCCTTCTAATCTTCCGGAAGGTGCTTACTACGCATTTTCAGATGTTTCTTCATACAGAATGGATTCATTAGGATTTGCTAAGTTTTTATTGAAAGTAGCAAAGGTGTTATGTGTGCCAGGAATATCTTTTGGAAAGGACTGGGACAGCTATGTGAGATTTTCATTTGCAGATGTTCCGCAGAGCGATCTTAATGAGGCCATGGATAGGATCGAAAAAGTAATCAAGAGGATGTGATATTCTGGAATTTAAACATTTCCTTGACAAAAAAAATGTCATTGCCATAGTTGGGGCATCAGACAACAGGGACAAATATGGGAATATAATCTACAGGGATTTAAGGGCTTCTGGGTACAAAGTCATCCCAGTAAATCCAAGGGCCGATATAGTAGAGGGCGATAAATGCTATCACTCACTTTCTGAAATTCCTGTTAAAGTTGATGTTGTTGACACTGTAGTTCCTCCGAATATTACAGAACAGATAGTCAAAGAATGCAAAGAAATTGGAATAACAAAAGTCTGGATGCAACCTGGCTCTGAATCTGAGGAAGCCATAATATTTTGTAAGGATAATGGGATAGAAGTTGTCTATGATAACTGTATTATGGCTCAAAGGAGATTTTTGGAGGCGGAAGAGAAAAAATAATTAAAAATGCTTTTAAATCGAATCTTATATTTATTTTTATGAAAAAATATGCTCTTGTATTGGTACTACTATTATTATCTATAAATTTTGTTTCTGCTGAAAAAACAATATTGATTGATAAATATCACGACACAGACAACTGGTGGGGCGACCCAGAAGGAACAGGAAGGATCCTCTCTCAAGAACTTGACTCCTTAGGATTTAAGAATAAAATTAATACTACACCTTTTACAGATGAGGCGCTTAGAGGGATAGACATAGTCCTTTTGTGGAATCCGAACAATCCTTTGGAAGAAAATGAGATAACTTCACTAACAAAATTCGTTGAAAGCGGAGGAAGCATACTAGTTCTTGGTTCTCATGAGATGGATATGATTGAGCCAACAAGAGAATCTGTTAATACACTTCTTGAACCCTTTGGGATCAGATTAATGAAAAATGGAACAGATGATCCCACAAACAGACAGGGGTGCAGTTGCACACCAATAATCCACAATCTTGCAAAGCATCCCATAAATGATGGTATAACTTCAATTATACTATACAAGCCGGCTTCTCTTGAGCTAAAGGAGAATGCCATAGCAATAGCAAGAGGCGACAACGATACATTCGCTCTTGGAAGTGAACCACTTGGGGGAGAAAATGTCATTGTAGTCGCAGTTTCAGAAAAAGGAAATGGTAAGGTGGCAGTCGTAGGAAGCTCATTTATCTTTGATAACGGCAAAATAGGAGACTTGAATAACAAGCAATTTGCAAAAAATCTCTTCACTTGGCTTGGCGATACTTCTAAACAATCCATACCCCCCTGGTCTTTGTATTTGTCTATAGTGCTCGCAATATTCCTAGTATACATCCTATATCTAAAAAAGAGAAATATTAAAAAATAAGATTTGATTTAATGGATCCTAAAGATAATTATCTGGGCGTATCCTATACATTTTTTGCTGTCATTTTATGGAGTTTTATAGGTATACCTGTGAGGTGGATACCAGAAGTGAATTCTGGTATGATAGTTGCATATAGATTCCTCTTTGCATCAATTGTCTTATTGGCTTATGGAGTCCTAACTAAAAAATCGTCAAAGATTAAAATAAAATTAAAGGACGTCCCCCACCTTTTAGTTCCTGCAATCCTACTGTCATTCACGATCTATACGTATACAATTGGACTCAAAACTACCACGATAGCAAATACAGTCTTTTTGCAACAGATGGCACCTCTCTATGTTCTTGTTGTATCCGCATTATTACTAAAAGAAAAAGCTTCGAAAAAGACAGCACTTGCAGTGTTAATCGGTATAGCTGGCGGATTTATAATATTTTATTATGATCTTTCTTCTATTAACACTACTACTAACTTTTATGGAAACGTGATGTCAACATTTTCTGGATTTGGTTGGGCTCTTTATACGATAAGCATAAGGGCACTTGGTAAAAAATACGATGGCCTCACAACTACCCTCTGGATGTTCATCTTTGCAACTATTATAATGTCCCCATTTTTCTATGGCTCTGAGATACTTACCCCTTTCTCACTTTCTATGCTATTCGTACTGGGATTTTTATGCACTGCGGGCGCATTTCTATTGTATAGCATTGCATTAAAACACATTATAGCAACTAAAGCTTCAATCATAGTATTGTCAGAAGGTGTGCTAGCTGGTATTCTAGCATTTCTAATATTAAACGAAATTGTTACACACGGCACAATACTAGGTGGTGCTTTGATTTTAATTTCAATAGTGATTATTTTAAGAGAAAAATAATAAATTATTTTTTAAGAAAATTAATTGCTCTTTTGTATCCTTCATTGTTTTTTAGTGGCATTGTTGCGTCTATCCCCATCTTTGCAGAAGTACCGTCTCCTTTGACAGATGGATCAAGGCTTGATCCTGCGGCATTGTTGACAACTAGAAGGTCTTTATCTGCCTGAAATCTTGTTGCAATTGCCCATTCAACATCTGTATCAGAATAAATATCAATATCTTCGTCAACTATAACAACTCTTTTCATTGAAGGATGAGATGCAAGTGCGGCCATTATGGCATTCTTCCCATCACCCTCTTTCTGCTTTTTAATGGACACAACTCCGTGAAGCCAGCAGTCTCCACCTTCTGTCAATCTGACACCATAGACCTTTGGTACAACTTTTGATACGCCCTCATAGATTATAGGCTCTCTAGGCATACCCATTAAAAGAAAATGCTCATAGCCCCCTGGCATAAGCGCATGGAAAAATGCATTTTTTGCTTGGTATACTTTTTCTATTTTTACAATTGGCTGCTTTCTAACAAAATCATAAGTTCCTGTTATATCAACAAAGGGCCCTTCATCCCCTTCCTCTAGAGTTATCTTTCCGCAAAAAACGAACTGAGACGATGTCGGCACATCTATTCCGTTTTTAAATCTATAAGCAGTAAGCTCAGTACCTATCCCCATTTTCTTCAATGTATTTGCAATTTCAAGCTCATTGATTCCATATGATATTGACATCGCTGCAGGCAATAGAACATAAGGGGGCAGCCCAATCACCATAACTATTTCTAAATCTTTACCTTTGGCCTTTGCTTCATTGTACATGGCAAAAAGATGCCTTGGCACTATTCTTATTGTAAATGTATCTTTCCCTGTAACCATCATTCTGTGAAAAGACATATTTCTATTGCCCTTTTCATCCTTTACAAAAACAACGCCAGATGTGACATAAGGGCCACCGTCTTGAGGATAGTGATACTGAATTGGAATTTTTCTAAGGTCGAAATTCTTAATCTCATTATCAAGAAATGCGGCTTTGTCAACGATTTTGTAAGGTGTTGGCTTATCCATTGATTCTTTCAGTGAAAAAAGCAGGTTCGATTTGTCCAATTTAAGGTATTTTGCCACACGGTCTCTTGTAGACCAGATGTTACAAAAAACATCATAACCCTTATCTTTGAATTGTAATATTTTAGCTGGATTCTCATGAATTATCTTAGCCATCTCATATTTTTCTAGCTCTCTATCCATTTTGATAATATCCTTTTCATGAGCGATAAATTCCCTAATATCCATAAAAACACCTAGAATATCAGAGCGTAAAAAGGATAAAAGCCTTTCTCATGGAGTAATCCAATCAAATAATGTTTTTTGTTTGTGTTTGAATCCTAAAATTTTGCTCTTTTCTCTGTATTTTTCAAAAGGAAGAAATAGAACTTCCGAAGCTTTCTTTAGCGCCTCTTCCTCTGTGTCAAAAGAATCTGGCTTTTTTTGTAAAGCGCCCCTAGTTATCTCTCTGACACGCCATACACCAACTGGAGTATGATATGTTGGGTGGACCTCCATGAATACCAAAGCACCTGCCTGCCTCCCCTTTTCAAAAAGGTGCTCAGTCACAGAAAATCTTGCTGCGTAATATGCGCCAGCAGTGAGGGATGCATACTCTTTTCTACCATCAAATAATTCATGGTCAGATATTACGTTTGGCGAAAGTGAGCTCTCTAAAAACAGTGAACCCGGAAGCCAGCACTCGAGAAATTCATAACACCACATTGAAGGAAATAGAAAGACAACAAATCTGTTGCCAACATCTTCATCATAGTAAACTTCAAATTTATTTATTTCGGGAGAGGATTTTACCTTCTTTAGATGGAACTTAGAAAGGGAATCATCAGTTGCTGTTATGCTCCACCTTGTTGGAACAAGTTTTCTGTTTTTCTGCTCCCCTAGAAGCCCAGCAGATAGAAGTTTTGAAATGTGCGATACAGGTATATCTTTATCATAAAGTAGCGATATCCCTTTTGATGCCTTGATATCATCTGAGTTAATTTTATCAATTACCCTAGGAACTTTTGGATTTTCTGCAATTTTAAAACTCTCAACAAAACCAGAAGGCCCTGTGGGTGGAGAAAACTGGGAAAATTCTAAGGCAAAGTGAGGGGTCTTTTTCAATATTAGCTCAACGTCAACAGGCTTCCTTGACATGACTATTTCCTGACTTTTTTCTAGATACCCTTTGGGATTTTTTGCGTCAGTGACCTTTAGAAATTCTTTTGACCTTACAAGAAGTGATCTAAATTTTATAATTTCATCAAGTGCTTTGCCATGCCAGCCTTCCGGAAGGTCAAATATTTCAGTTCCCTCGTGCACTGGCGGAACTAAAGGGCCAACCAAAACCTTAGGATAGTTCCAGTCTCCAACAAAAAATGCTGAAGGGGATGCCCCAAATATGTCCTTATTGATTAAAGGCACTATCGATTCCCTAATTCTCTTCTTCTCAAGTATTGGACATACCCCCCTACCGCAGAGCTTTTTATGGCCCCTACATACGGTGCATAGATTAGTTTTTGGGGTATGCATGAACAAGATAAAGAAGTCTGTTATTTATTTTTAATGGAAATAATTGAAGATTTTTTAAGGCGAATATCAAAAAATTAGGGAAAACAAAGTTTTATAAATATAGTAACAAAATGACTAAAAAAAAGAAGGGATTTTATGTCGGATGTCGTACTGCCTTTTTCTGATATCAAGAAGGGTGACTTTAATTCAGTTGGAAACAAAGCTTTGAACTTATCTTTGTTAAAGGCCGAAGGATTTCAAGTTCCATACGGATTTGTTATAACTACTGAGGCATATGAGAAGTTTATCGTTGATAATACTTTCAAGGAGAAAATATCTGAGCTTCTCAAAGCAACAAAGTTTGATTATAAAAAAAGTGTAGTTTTAACTTCGAAGAATATTCAAGGGCTCATCTTGTCTGGTGAGATTGACAGATCAATAATAAAGGAGATAGAAAAAATACTCTCAAAAAACAAGAAAATTGAATTATGGGCGGTACGTTCGTCTGCACTGGCAGAGGATCTTGCTGAAGCATCATTTGCAGGCCAACAGGACTCTTTTCTCAATATAAAAACAAAAGATGTTATAGAACATATCAAGCTCTGTTGGGCATCCTACTGGAATGAGAGGGCAATTAGTTACAGGCAGAACTCTAATATTAATCACCTTGAAGGTGGCATGGCGGTAGTTGTACAAAGCATGGTTAATGCAAATGCTGCAGGTGTAATGTTCACAGCAGACCCGATAACAGGGGATAAGGAAAAGATAGTTATTGAATCAAGCTGGGGCCTTGGGGAATCCATAGTGTCCGGCATTGTAAGTCCAGACAGATTCACCTTAGAAAAAAAATCAAAAGAAATTATTGAAAGAAAGATAAGTAATAAGACAAATGGCATATACTTTTCTGATAAGGGAAG
>CAZUMN010000031.1:10832-12424 GCA_964621955.1 uncultured Thermococci archaeon | reverse complement strand
TTGTCTATCTTATGGAATGTGGATTCAAGCGAAATGCTTGCCGAACCATAAGGAGGGATTTATTTGGGATATTACAAATATATGGAAGAGGCTTGGAAAAAGCCCAAAGAAGGTTATACACGAGAACTTTGGACAGAAAGATTAATCCAGTGGAGAAAGGAACCTACAACAATAAAGGTTGAAAGACCAACAAGAATAGACCGAGCGAGAAAACTTGGTTACAAGGCTAAAAAAGGATTTATTGTTGCAAGAACTAGAGTCTTAAGGGGTGGAAGAAAGAGACCAACAATAAAAGGTGGTAGAAGACCCGCAACAAAAGGTATCTTGAGATATTCACCAAAAAAGAGTCTTAAATGGATTGCAGAAGAGCGTGTTCAAAGAAAGTTTCCAAATCTTGAAGTCTTAAACTCATACTGGGTTGGCGAAGATGGACAGCGTGTCTTTTATGAAGTCATTCTAGTTGATCCTTTTGCACCAGAAATATTCGCAGACCCAAGAATTAACTGGATATGCGAAAGACAGCACAAGAGAAGAGTATTCAGAGGTTTGACCTCAGCCGGCAAGAGATCGAGAGGACTTAGACACAAAGGAAAAGGTGCTGAGAAATTAAGACCTTCACTTAAAGCCCGAGGAAACAGAGGTAAGTAAGGTTGAATCCGTTTGGTATCGCATGGATACAAATAGAGACATTTTCGCATGCAACTGAAGATATAGAGAAAGTAAAATCTTTACTTTCTAAATTTTTTTCTTTTGATATTACTTTTAATGAAAATAAAACATACGGCCATTTTGGCAATGAAATCACAATAATTAATGTTGAGCTTTCTAAGAATAAAGAGATAAAGGATTTCATTTCAAATTTTTTAACAATAGTTGACAAAAAATACATCCTTGAATCTCTAGAAAAAAGGCTTGATGAAGATGGGATATTGTTCGTCCGGATGGGCAAGGAAAGAGTATTTAATGATGATTTCACTATTGATGATAACGGTGACATACTGTTATCCATGAAGTTTGTCACATATCCAAAAAGTAGGGAAAAGGTTATCGAGAATGGGAAGCTACTATTCAGCAATTGATCTTAGAGGTTATCCTTCATCATATTTTTCAAAAACAGCATTAGTTAAACCTGTTAATGCAGAAAATTATAAGGCTATTTTAGATAGCTTTGACAAAAATAAAACAGATGACATTCTTTTTGGCATTGAAATTGACGATGAATCCAGAAACGCTAAGAAAATTATTAGAAGAGCAGAAGGCATAGATGTCATAATTTTCAAAGGCAGGGATTCAAAAGAAAATAGAGAGGCGCTCAAAATAAAAGAAATCACTTTTATTTCTAACCCAGATAATCTTGACAAAGTCTGTTTTGAACTGGCCAGGGAAAATTCAATTGGTTTTGAATTAAATATCCAAGATATTTTTAACACCCAGAGATACAGAAGGACAAAGGCCCTAGAGACTAATAGAGAGTTGCTTAAGGCTTATAGAAAGTTTTTATTCCCAATAGTTTTAACTTCTGGTGCTAGAGATGCAAACGAGATCAAAACGCCTTTGACCCTTGTATCCTTTGGATGTATACTAGGTATGGA
>CAZUMN010000031.1:0-10732 GCA_964621955.1 uncultured Thermococci archaeon | reverse complement strand
ATAACTAATGGAAAAACATCTGACGGGATAACGGTCTTACCTGGGGCTGGAGTGAACAACCAAGGTACGCTAACAATCTCAAACTCTACCATAAGCAACAATGTGACTGGTAACGGCCTAGTAAATGGTAGTTCCGGTGAAGACGGGGGCAACGGTGGAGGAATCTACAACAGCGGTACGCTAACAATCTCAAACTCTACCATAAGCAACAATGTTACGGGTAATGGTGGCTCTAGTGCTGGTAACGGCGATGGCGGCAGTGGTGGTGGAATCTACAACAGTGGTACACTAACAATCTCAAACTCTACCATAAGCAACAATGTTACGGGTAATGGTGGCTCTTCTGGTTTAGGTGGCGTTGGGGGTAGTGGTGGAGGCATATACAATGTCGGCACTTCAAATGTGAAAAGTAGCATCATTGCAAACAACAGCCTAGGCACTAGAGGAAATCCACAAGGCCCCGACTTTTGTGGAATACTTACTTCTTACGGTTACAACTTAATTGAGAATACTTCAAATTGCATAATAAATGGAGAAAATCAGGGCAACATAGCAGGAGTTGACCCAAATCTTGGGCTTTTGGCTTACAACGGTGGACCGACAATGACACATGCCCTTCTTTCTGGAAGCCCTGCAATAAACAAGGGAAGCTGCACAGACATTGAAAGAAATATAGTCAGAACTGACCAAAGAGGCCATCTCAGAAAATCTGGGTCATGTGATATTGGTGCATATGAGTACTATCAATCTTTTAGTCTACCAATAGCAAAAATCCTTGAGATACTCAAAGGTAATCAATAAAATAATATTATATTTTTTATACCCGCATTGAGTTCTAAGGTAAAATTAATAAGGATTCTAATCGGATATTACAAACATTATAATTTGATAACGCTATAATATCTAATACTTGATTGTGAAGAAATCATTGTTTGTTCCATTAAAGACATAACCGGTGACTATTATCTTATTGTTTTGATCAATTGCCACATCAAGAGAATAGTCATCTTTTCCACTGTTATACGTCTTCTCCCATAAAATATTGCCCCGTGGATCATACTTAATTGTATAAAAATTCTTGTCTTGATCCTTAGTAATATACCCTGTTACTATTATGTTGCCTGTTGAATCAGTTGCTAGACCCAATGCATAGTCATCTTTGCCGCTGTCGTAAGTTTTTGTCCATATGATGTTCCCATTTGGATCATATTTTACCATTAAGAAATCCACATTGTTACCATTGAGAGTTTCTCCTGCAACAATTATGTTGTCATTTGAATCTGTTGCTACTTCATAGGACTTATCAGTATTTCCTCCATCGTATGTTTTCTTCCATAAAAATTTTCCACTGCCATCATATTTTATAGTGCAGAAATCATAACCTGACCCACTGGAGGAATACCCGGTAACAATTACGTTGTCATTTGAGTCAGTTGCGACATCAAATGCATATTCCTTGTTCCCGCCATCATACGATTTTTCCCATAAAATATTGCCATCTGGGCCATATTTTATAGTATGAAAATTAACGTCAACTCCTGGGTATACCTCTCCCGTAACGATAATATTATCTTTAGAATCAGTTGCCAGGCCTTGTGCATTTTCATTATGCCCGGCATCATGAAATCTAGTCCAGATTATATTACCATTTATGTCATACTTTATTGTGAAGAAATCATTATTAACTCCGTTATTCACAAAACCAGTAACTATGACATTATTGCCAGAATCGGTAACAGCTGCTAATGAATAGTCATTGTTTCCTCCATCGTATAATTTTTCCCATAAAACGTTGCCATCAGGATTGTATTTAATTGTATAAATGTCATTGTCATTGCCATTTGATATATATCCTGTTACTATGGTATTGTTACTTGTGTCGGCAGCAACACCTAAAGCAAAATCATCCTTGCCACTATTGTAAGTTTTTGACCAGATATATTTTTCATCTGACGAACATCCACTAAAAACAGATACTATAAAAATCACAATTATTAATAATATCATTTTTCTCATTTTAATCACCTATTAAAGGATAATACTAAACAAAACAAATATAATCAATATATAAATATATGGAAAACTAAAAATAAGCTCGAATATAACTTGCAATGACCCTTGGGTTTTTCAGGGTAAAAAAGAAGACTTCAGGTATTTTACGGATAATAATTCCTGAGCCACGTGTACACCCATAGAAACAAGGAGTTTCCATATAACATTTTTTTACTTTTGAATAATCCAATTCTTTTAGGGCTTGCTTTATTCCTATTTCTTTCAGATTTGCAGATGGTTTAAATTCAAGACATGGGGCGATTTCCCCTTTTTCAGTTAATATTATAGATCTCCTCATGCCGTCGCATGATGCGCAATAGTTGCCTTCAAGATATTTAATTGACTCGTCATATATGAGTTTATCAAATATCAATCCTTCCTTTTGAGATAATAAACTCAATTTTTTAAATGCATCAATAATGATTGTTGGGTTATCGTCATAACTCATCTCTTCATCATATGCACTAGAATGACAGTGAGAATAATTATAAGGATAAGCGTTGAACTTAAATCCATTGTTTCTTGCAAAATAAAATAGGTCTATAACTTCGTCATGATTAATTTTACTTATTGTTGAAATAATATGCCACATTCCTTTTTTATCTTTTATTTTATTGCACTGCTCTATATTATGTAGTAAAAGGGGCAGTGTGTCAACACCTCTAATTTTCATATACTTTTTTGGTCTAAAGAATCAAGACTGACACTTACATTGCACTTGAGTCCTGCAATTTTATTGGCAATTTTTTCATCTAAGAGCAAGCCATTTGTTATCAAAGTTGGGTTGAATTCTAGACCAATTAGTAACTCGATGATTTGCACTATATCCTTTCTAAGTAAAGGTTCGCCGCCCTGCAGAAAAACATGCTTTACGCCGTAAGATTTTAATTCCTTGAATATACTCTCTATCTCTTCAAGAGTAAGCTCATCTTTTAGCTTGGAAGGCGTTTTCCATATACTGCACATTGGACATATAGAATTACATCTTCTTGTAAGATTAAACACGACTAAAAAGGGTCTCCCAAGAAGGATGTTCTTTATCATGCGCTCGCTTTCTAGATGCTATTATTAAATATATTTATTACTACTTATCATATTAATCTATCCTTCAATCTATTATAGTTATATGCTTGGATATGCAACTACCATTTTTAGATTGATAGAAATACAATAAGTAAATTTTAAGAAATCTTTTTTAAAAAAAATAGATAAAAATAAAGTATCTTATACTTTATTTCTTCTTTTTAAAGGCATCAGAAAGGATATCTTTGATACTCTTTTTGGGTATAGGTGTTTTTGTAGCTGTTTGAGGAGTTTGTTCTACTTTTGGCACAGGCTCTCTTTTGACCATTGTTTCTTCGCCTTTACCTGCTTTATAAACTACTTTTCCTTTTTCAACTACATCTACATTCCATTGGGTATTTTGTGAAACAGCCTTTTGAGCCATATTTTCGGCTACGCCTCTTATTTTAGAATCTGACCAATCTGGGTGTTCCTCTTTTAACTGTTTGATATAATTAGCTGTGAATTTTTCTCTCATGTCCATTATCATTTTATTCCTTTCGGCCATTGTTATAGTCGGTCTTTCTGCCATATTTATTACCCCCTTATCTTATTTTTTTAATGAAAATAAATCTCTCTTGTCTCATGAAACGCATATATCAATTATTACATGTATATTCTTAACATGAAAAAAAGAAATCTGGTTAAATTCCATTATAATTATTTGACTATTTATAATATTTAAATATATTGGTTTATACAGAGATCTAAATCATCAGATTACAAGAATAAAAATAATATTCTATGCCATTAAAATAAACCCATTCTGTGTCTGTGCTTGTGATGTGTGGGCTCATTTTTCTTTCGTATGAAGATATCCTTTGCAATACTTTTCTCTAAGGCAATCTGGGTTTCATCAACTTGAACAACAAATGTTGGGAAAGTTTGAATAATTTTTATCTTTGAACCTGGACTAAGGCCTAAGGTGGAAAGTCTCTGTAGTCTAGGGTGACTCTTTGTAACTAAATACATTATATTGCCTTCACCTCCAGCTTCCATATCACTAAGTGAGACTATTATTGGCTCTAAAGTTTTTGATACATCCTTGCAACAGTTACCAGGGGGGATCTCCAATCCATGAGGGCATACACTAGGATGCCCTAGAAGGGTGCATATAGAATCTTCCAATCCTTCGGTGATTGTATGTTCAAGTCTGCATGCTGGCTCCTCTATTTCATCAATTGTCATCTGTAGTATATCCTTCAGAAGTCTCTCTGTAAGCCTATGTCTCCTTATTATTTTCTTACCTATCTCTTCACCCTTCTTTAGGAACTTAATCTTGTTATCTTGAATCTCAATATATCCTTCATTTTTCAAAGCATCCAAAACAGCTTCAGGAGATAAATCCCCTGCAATTTGAGAAAAATTACACCTTAAATTAATACCTTTGACAAAATTTTCAACCATTTCATCATTCTGTTCTCTCATAGTCCAGATGTATTCAAGTGACTCTTCAATTATCTCTTCTATCATTAGATCCCTCTAAAACATTATTCCAGTGTATTTAAGAAATATATTTGTAACTCCTCCAATTAGGATAGCGTATATCAAAACAAAGAGAAATATCATTGTGGCTATCTTTGCCCCTCTCTCCTTGACTATAACGAAAAAATTTGCAATGCAGGGAACAAAGAGTGTTATAACTATTAGACTTACAACTGTCTGCACATTTGACATTAATCCAATATCTTGTAATTGAAATAATCCTGCCGCTCCGTAATCTCTTCTAAAGAATCCCATCAGAAATGCCCTGGCAGCCTCTTTTGGGAGTTCTAGAAAACTGACAACAACAGGGGAGAATAATCTCTCAATTATCTCGAGTATTTTAAATTCGTTGAAGAAGAACAGGAATAGTGTTCCCAGTATAAATATAGGTATGACCTCTTTAACATACCATTCTAACCTCATTAAAGTCTTATAGAGAATATTTGAAAATTTCGGAATTCTCAGTGGTGGCAATTCCATTATAAAATCAGAGGACTGACCTTTGATTATCTTGGAAGACAATGAACCAATAAAGATTAACTGAAGCAAAACTACTGAAAAAATGAATATTAATGCCTTGAAAGAAAGTGCTGAAGCCATCGCAAAAACTACAGCTATTTGAGCAGAGCATGGAACTCCAAGAGCCAATAGAAGTGTTGCAATTATTCTCTCTTTCTTTGAATCTAAAGTTCTTACTGTGATTGTAGCCATAGTCACACAACCACATCCCAAGATAAGTGGGAGTATTGCCTTACCGTTTAATCCTAAGAACTTCAAAGGTTTATTACCCATTACTGCAAGTCTTGGAAAATAGCCTGAATCTTCTAGAAGCCCAAAAGCAATGAAAAATGTCAAAACAATTGGTAATATAATTGCTATGGCATATGTCAGCGCCATTGTGATTATTCCAAACTCTCCTATAAACATCCTAGATATGAAATCATTAGAAATATAATTAACAAAGAAATTAATCAAAATGGGATTCAATATCTGGCCAAAGACTTTTTCTTCCAAGAATTCAACCATTATCTGGGCTCCAAGATATCCAACAAACTGGTAAAGCAGCAATACTATTCCAAGAAATATTGGTATACCTGTAACTGGATTTAAAGTAAGATTGCTGAGTTTTTCAGATAATTGAGTTTTAAGGACCTTCTCTTCATTTTTGACTTTTCTTAAAATATGGAGTGTCTCTTCACGTCTCTTTTCCCGGATATAATAAAAAAGAGGCACTGAAATAGATTCTTTCTCTTTTTTAATTATTTCTTTTACCTCTTCAATTTTTTTCTTATCTTTTAAGATTCTTTCGGCAAAAGATTCGTCTGACAAAGCCATTATAGCTTTACCCCTACTTCCAAGTATTTTTGTTAATTTTTCAACAGAGCTTTCGAGCTTTCCATAGTTTACTTTAACATAAGATTTTGAGGAAGTAGGTATTAATTTTTTCATTTTGGCTATGCCCTTGCCCTCAACAGCAACAGTCTCAACGACAGGCACTCCCAGTATTTTAGAAAGTTTATCGATATCTATTATTACTCCCTTCCTTCTGGCTTCGTCAGCCATGTTCAAAACAAGGGTGAAAGGTAACCCAAGTTCAGAAAGTTCTGAAGAGATCATTAAAGCTCTCTGCAGATTCTTTTCATCTGCTACCTGAACCACATAATCAATCTCTCCAGAAATCAATACATTTCTAGTTACTTCCTCGTCTTCAGACATTGGAATGAGGCTATTTGAACCGGGGGTGTCCAATATCTCTACTTTTTTAATTCCTAATAACCCCTTCCCTCTTGACAACTCAACAGTTGTTCCGGGATAATTTGACACTGTTACATATTTACCAGTAAGATGAGAGAATATTACGCTTTTACCCACATTCGGGCTTCCTACTAGTGCTATTGTCATGCTCATTGTTTTATCTCCTCTTACAAACATCACAATCCTCATCAGGATCGCATTTCGGTATCTCTTTACCACATGGACATTTTGATGGCCCACCCATCATTTTGCACAAAGCGTCAGTAACTTCATCTGAAACGCAGTGCTCCATTCTGCATGCTTCAGCATGAACATTATCTGGATTGATGCGCAAATAATCAGAAAGAAATATTTCGACTAATCTGTGTTTTCTTTTAATTTTATTGGCTATTTTCAATCCCTTTTCTGTTAATTTAGCACCTTTGTAAGGCTCATAAAAAATCAAATCATTTTTATTAAGCCTTTGAATGACCTCTGTCACACTTGATGGTGAAACGCCCAAAACTTGAGCAATATCTGTTGTCTTAGCTACCTCTTTCTCTGTGACTATATCAAGTATAGCTTCCAAATATTCTTCTACATCCTGTTTGGGCATTACATCAGTAAATATTTTCGGTCGACCTAATTTATAAATCTTTCGGTCCACCAAAATATTTTGAATAAATAGATTACTTGTCAACTAAGTTATCATAATTATAATCGGGAGGTGTGATATCTTTTAATAAAGAATAAGCCTTACTATTCTTCTTTATATCCAATACTCTCATGACATCCTCAGGGGTGTCTAGATCATAATACAAAGATTCCGAATAATGGATTTGAAAGGGAATCTTCTTTTTCTCAAATTCAGACAGATGTTTTTGAAAACTTCTTTCTCCAAATTGTATTTTAAACTTCCGATCTAGAGGCAGTATTATCGCCGAAGTGCCATCTCTAGATGAAGGAGAGATAGCGCCACCTTCATCTTTAGCGATAAGAATAAGCTTTTTAATGTCCTCTTCATTGATAAAAGGCAAATCTAATGGCAATATTAAGACTTTTTTCTCCTTACCTTTTATGAAACTCACACCCTTTTCCAAAGCCCTATTCAGATCTCTTTCATCTTCAAAGATGAATTTGACTTCTAGCTCCTTTGGGATAATATCCAGATTTTCTTTTTTTGTAAGAAGATATATCTCAATTTCTGGAAACTTTTGGAGTAAGGCGATCATGTCTTCTAAAAGTGCGATGACAAGATGTTTTTTATTCTGACCTAAAATCTCATTAAGCCTAGATTTAGAAAAATTTACATATTTTAAAGGGAGAAGTACCGGTAAGGCCATTTAATCCATCCTATTCAGGACAAACTTAGAAAGCCTTGCTCTATCTTTTCTTGTTTTCATCAAGGTGTCAGTTGTAAATACTTCCATTCCAAGTTCCCCCTTAATTCTTTCTGCTAAATCCGATTCAATAGTATCGATTATAAATATATCCAATAGCCCTTCATAGTACTCTGCCACACCAAAAGAATTTACCTCATAATCTAAGGATTTCATGAGCTCAACTAGAGGTCCCTTAATTGCTCTTCCTTGGATAAGGGGAGATATGCCTACCACTTTTTTTTCTCTTAGGCTCTTTTTTATACCTTTTATAGATAAAATAGTACCTATGCTCACCAAAGGATTAGAAGGAGGTAGGATTACCCAATCTGAAATATCAAGAGCATTGAGAAACTCTTCAGATGGTTTTGCTTTTTCTTTGCCTTTGTAAATAATATTTTTAATCTTGCCTTCTGGCCTTGTGATATAGTATTCTTCAAAATGAATTGTCTTGTTATCTAACTCAATGTGTGTTTGAAAATAATCATCTGTCATTGGGATTAATGGGATTTTTACTCCAAATCTTTTGCAAAGTTCAGATGTTACTTCGGTCAAAGATTTACCTGTTTTAAGAAGTTCAGTTCTCTTAATATGAACTGCTAGGTCTTTATCCCCAAGACTTATCCAATCCTCATACCCCAATGATTTGAGATATTTCTGACAGACGAATGTGTCATTTTTTATGCCCCATCCTTTTTTAACATCGATTTCTCCAGAAAGAGTGTACATGATAGTATCTATGTCAGGCGATACATGCAGGCCATAAATCTCAATATCATCTCCAGTGTTTGCAATAACTGAAATATCATGAGTCAAGCTAGAAAGTCCGTCGACAAACTTGGCCCCTCCGCCACCACCTGAAAGGACTGTTATCATGTTACCACTTGTTGTGATGTATTACATCCTTTGGAGCTCTTCTTTTTGGCTTTATCGGATCTTCGTCTGGTACGCCAATTATTAGAATCTCCTGGGGCAAAATATGGTTTGGGATTCCAAGAACTTCTCTCACATCTTCGGGGCAAAAGAGGGGCGCACATAGCCATAATGCCCCAAATCCTTTTTCTGTAGCTCTAAGTAAAATATTCTCTGAAGCCAAGGCCACGCTCTGTACCCCCATGATAAATTCTGCATTGTCTCTTTCATCTCCGTACTTTTCTACCTTTGAAGTATCAAAACATGGAATAATTATAAAAGGGGCTTTGTTTAATCGTCCCTTTGACAAATTAACTCTTTCTTGGATTTCATGTAGCGGTTTACCGTCTTTTTTTAAATTATTTACCCAAGTTGAAGCCATCTTAGATGATAACTTTTCTTTTACTTCATTAGAATCAATTAGTACGAACTCCCATGGTTGGAAATTGTGGGCTGATGGTGCTTGTATCGCTGCTTCAACTAAGTCCATCATATCTTCTTTTTCAATTTTGATATCTTTGAATTTTCTTACAGTTTTTCTTTTAGCGATTAGATCCATGTCATGCCTCTTACTGTTTAAAATACGACCTTACTTCTTCTACGACAACTCCGCCTAGTGCAAGTAGTGCGATTAGGTTAGGAATCGCCATAAGTCCATTAAACATATCAGATATGTTCCATACTACATCTACATATGTTACTGAACCAAAAAAGACTGTGAAGAGAAAGACAAGTTTGTATATGTATTTTCTATTTACGCCGAAAAGATACTCAAAACATTTCTCACCATAGTAAGACCAGCCAAGTATTGTAGAGTACCCAAATAGGGCAGAGCATACGACTATAACTAACGATCCTACACCACCAAGTGTCTCGGCAAAGGCTGCGCTTGTAAGTGCTGAGGAGGTTAATGTTCCGCCCCATATGTCAAGATTACTTTCCAGTATAACAAAGGCTGTCATTGAACACATGACAATGGTATCAATAAAAACTTCTACAATTGCAAGAGTTCCCTGTTTGACCGGGTGAGGAGTCTTAGCCGCTGAGTGGGCTATTGGAGCACTACCAAGTCCAGCTTCATTGGAAAAAACACCTCTGGCGATACCAAATCGAATTGCCCTTGAAACTGCAAATCCCGTAACACCTCCTGCAAAGGCTGTAGGAGAAAAGGCATACCCCACAACAGAGCCAAATACATAAGGTATCCTATCTGCATGTAACACTATAATAATTAACGAAGCTATAACATATAATAAACTCATAAAAGGTACAAGGTAAGAGCTAACTTCGCCTATCCGCTTTATACCACCGAATATCACAAGTCCAGTGATTATTACTATAGCTAATCCCAATAGTGTAGATACGAGGAATACTTCACCAAAAAGAGGTAATGTGAAAGAACTTCCTGTCCCAATATTAGAGATTATTGCCAATACAACTGAGTTTGCCTGGGCCATGCTTCCAATGCCAAATGAAGCAATTATTCCAAACGCAGAAAATAATATCGCTAAAAATCTTGCATCTATGTTGTATTTCTCTTTAAATCCCTTTTGAATATAATACATTGGGCCCCCTGATATTTCGCCATTCTCATTTACTACTCTGTATCTAACACCTAATACAACTTCTGAGAACTTTGTAGCCATGCCAACGATAGATGTCACCCACATCCAGAAAAGTGCTCCTGGACCCCCCATGACAATAGCTGTTGCAACACCTGCAATATTACCAGTTCCTACTGTTGCGGAAAGGGCCGTTGTCAAAGCCTGGAATGAAGGTATATCTCCTTGAACATCCTCTTTCTTAAAGGCGCTTTCTAAGAGATTTTTCAAAGACAAAAAGAGTCTTCTAAATTGAATTCCTTTTAAAATTATAGTAAGGTATAAACCAGTTCCAACAAGAAAAATTAACATAAAAGGGCCCCAGATAAAAGAGTCCAGAGCGTCTACCAAACTTGCAAATATTTCAAATAATTCCATGATACTCAAAAAAACTAAATAAAAGTGATTTAAATAATTATCCAAAACTAGTGGGCCCACTGAGATTCGAACTCAGGACCTCCGCCGTGTAAAGGCGACGTCATGACCAACTAGACCATGGGCCCGCAA
>CAZUMN010000030.1:0-12586 GCA_964621955.1 uncultured Thermococci archaeon | reverse complement strand
ATAGTGCGGGAGCTGGGATTTGAACCCAGGAAGACCTACATCACAGGGTCCTAAGCCCTGCACCTTTGACCAGGCTCGGCAACCCCCGCTTAATATCTAAATCCAAGCCATATATTTTTGAGTTCCTTATAAATTTAACGATAATGTATACGTCAATCAAATACAGTGAAACTTTTATATTAATCTAATAATTATTTTTCAGGTGTGACAAATGGAACATTTAATGGCCGATAGGGCAAAAGATATTTTAGGCATAATGAAGGTATTCTCTATTGACCCCCTTGAAGTTAAGAATTGTAGTTTCCCTGGACACAAGGGGAGTGATATTGGTGATAGTAGTATTGGTTTTTTAGAACATAGTGCAGAAAAAAATATTTATTCTATACATTCCGTTCACTATTGCAGAGAACATAGAGATATACCAATCGGAGAAATTGAAAAAAGGCTAAAAGAAAAAATTAAAGGCATTACAGGAGACAAAGGTTCGATATTGATAACAAAGATTAAGATTGATCCTGATAGTTTTCCAGAAAAAGATATCCTTGGAAAAAAAATTAGTATTAATAATCTAACTCCAATTTTGATTAATAAAGGCAATTTAGGATTTTTAATGAATATTTCGGAAGAATCAAAATCTATGACATTAAAATCTGTTATCGACAAAATAATGAATCTAGAGATCGAATTCGACATTGCATGGGAGGAATTCTAGATTTGAAGAAAACAAAAATTGTATGTACAATTGGACCAAGTGTTTCAAATTTTGAAATGATAAAAAAACTTGCTATTTCAGGAATGGATGTAGCAAGATTAAATTTCTCGCATGGCACCCATTCTGAACATCTTAATGTTATTAATATCCTAAAAGAGGTATCGGAGGATACCAATAAAAAGATCGGTATCTTACTTGATACTAAAGGGCCGGACATTAGAATAGGCGAATTCAATAATACACTCCATATTTATACAGACCAAGAATACATCTTTTCTGTCAATAAAGGAAAAGATATAATTCCATTGCAAAACGATATATCTAGATTCTTAAAACCTAACGATAAAGTCCTAGTTGATGATGGTACATTGATATTTTCAGTAGTAAGAATCGAGGATAAGGATATTCATCTAAAAGCCTTAAATGAAGGAAATCTCAGACAAAAGGTAAGTATTAATATCCCTGAAAATGAGTACTGCCCTTCGGCTGTTACTGAAAATGAATTAGTTGATATAAAATTTGGGGTAAAACACGAAGTTGATTTTATTGCGCTATCTTTTGCATCAACTAAAGAAGACATAATCAAGGCACGAGAAATAATAAAAGAAGACAATGGGGAGCAATGGATAATCTCCAAGGTAGAGTCCAACTTTGGAATAAAAAATATTGATGACTTAATTGAATATTCCGAGGGAATAATGGTTGCAAGGGGCGATTTAGGAGTTGAGATCGATCTTTCTAAGATTCCAAGTGTTCAGAGATCTATAATTGAAAAATGCAATGTAAAGGGTAGACCCGTAATTGTTGCGACTCAGATGCTAAACTCTATGATAGAGAATCCAAGACCAACAAGGGCGGAAGTTGAGGATATAGCCAGTGCTATTTATAGTGGTGCTGATGCAGTTATGCTATCTGGTGAGACTGCTATTGGCAAATACCCCCTCGAAAGTGTAGAAATGATGGTAAAGGTGGCAATTGAAACTGAAAAAGAGCTAAAGCCAAGATCGGAATATGGCCCTTCCAAGAGAGTAGCTGATGTAATATCTTCACTTGTTGCAAAAGCTGTATTACTATCAGATGTCAAGGCGATTGTTACTTCGACAAGGTCAGGCTATACTGCATGTATGGTATCCCGACACAAACTTTCAGTACCAACTTATGGCATGACAAATAATGCCGCCACTGCCAGAAAGCTTTCTGTTGTATGGGGGATAAATGAAGTTTATCTAGATAAAGAGAAGGGCGGAATATCAGAAGCAGTCCTGCATGCTGCCAATTATTTAAAAAATGAAGGATTAAACGATAATGATCTTTTCGTGTTTACTGCTGGTGTAAGCAACTCAAAGAAACAAAGAACAAACTTGTTAGAGATAAGAGAAATAGGCGAAGTCCTATCTTCTTGAGAGTAACATCAAGGAAAAAGTTGCTATCAAACCAAATAAAGTTAAAACTAGTACAGCTTCTTGCAACATCATATAAACAGATTTTTGAACTTTAGGAGTTGACGTTGTTTGTTCATTTATAATCTTAGTAGTATTAACCTCCTCAGTTGCTGGCATCCCAGCAGACTGGTCCAACCTTACAACTTCTACAGTTTTTACCATCAATTTAATTGGAAACCTAAGATAAGTTGACTTATCATTTATATCCTTAATTTCTAA
Organism: uncultured Thermococci archaeon; assembly: GCA_964621955.1. Lineage (GTDB taxonomy): Archaea > Methanobacteriota_B > Thermococci > Methanofastidiosales > Methanofastidiosaceae > Methanofastidiosum. The sequence goes on along the minus strand of CAZUMN010000030.1, from coordinate 10,213 downwards.
ATTTAGATAAATCGTATAATCTCCGGGAACTTCGGGCAATTTAGATACTATAACATCTTTTTTAGTTAATGAAGTAATTGGTCCAACATCCTCGGTATAGTCAAAATTAAATTTAGATCGATCATATTCTAATATCATAGATGAACTTTTTACAGCTGATCCTCTGTTAACAATAAAAATTGGCAATGTATACGGTACTTCCTTTATCTCGAAACTCCTTACTTTTAGATCAATTATTGGTGACCTGACTCCTTCTACTTTAAATGGGACTTCTTGCAAAAATCCTTCAGAAGCGTAATCACACTGTAAGCCTGAGCAAAATACCTGGTAAGAATATTGTGTAGTTACTTTTAAGGGATAAGTTCCAACACCTATAGGCCTAACGGTATATTGTATTTTTTCTACCTTCTTCTGGCCAGGCTGTATTTCTCCGTAAATAAACTTATTTTTAGCGAATTCAAAATACTCATCCTTTACGTAGATATTGACATTTTTCAGTATACTGTTACTTGTGTTATCGAATACTAATGTAAATTCCCCGCTGTCACCAGAGTAAAATGATGGAGTTTTTTCAAAATAAATTTTCATTTTCTCATTTGGCGCCGTTATGCCAGAAATTGAAGTGAAGCCAAGTGCTATAAAACTTATAAATATTATGGCATAGAGTTTTCTCATATAATAAATAGTTAGTAGGATATTTTAAAAGCTTTATTCTTATAAGTTATATAATGAATGGTATCAAATTCGAATATTTTGATGTTACAGCAGATATTGGCGTTAAAGTTTGGGGCGTTGATATTAATGAAATATTTGAAAATACGGCCATTGCTGTAACTAGTTTAATGTTAGATCCGCTCAAAATAGGAAATAAAATAGTTAAAGAGATATTTATAGAAGGAAACGACTTATCGTCTCTTTTAATAAACTGGATTACTGAATTACTAATTATTCGGGACAGCGAAGGGATTCTTTTTTCGTCTTTTGAAGTAAAAGTTTCAATCGATGGAAAATCTCTTAATGCAAAGAATTATGGCGATTATTTTATTGGGAATACTCTGGAAATGGATATAAAAGCCATCACATATTCTTTGTTTAAATTAGAAAAACAAGATGGACAATATTATTTACAATTTGTTCTTGATATATAATAAATAAACTAATCATTATATTGATTTTAGAAAAGAATATATTTTAAAAAAGAAAATTATTAAGATAGTCGATATATTTATATATGAGAATTACAAAATTATATTGGTGATATTATGGCCGAAGAATTAATTAAAAAAATATTGGTGCCAATAGATGGGTCTCCGGCTTCTCAAAAAGCTTTAGACTATGCTGGATGGGTAGCTGGTAAAACTGGAGCTAGTATTACCTTGCTCCATGTAATCGATGCAGATAAGTTCAAAGCTAACTTTGAGGCTATGGACAGATTCCAACCAGAATGGAAAGACAAAATTAAAGGATCAGATGACATCAAGAGATTCTCTCCGTTCTTCGAACAAGAGCTAAGTTGTATGCTAGAAGACCCAGTTTGTAAGAGGGGTAGCAACCTCCTTAAGGAAATGGCTAAATATGCAGAGAAATACAAAGTAAAACCAAAGACTATGATGAAATTAGGAAGGGTCGTAGACACAATAGTACAGGTAGCAGAAGATGAAAAATGCGATCAGATAATTGTTGGAAAGACAGGGCTTACTGGAATCAAAAGAATGACGATGGGGCATGTAGCGGAAGATGTGGCCCGATATGCACATTGCAGAGTTACTGTTGTGCCATAAATATTACTATTTTTAATTTTTTAATTATCCTTTTCTAATATACTTTTAATTTATTGTGGGTATTCTTATATACTAAGAAATGAAATAGGTAAGTGATGGTAGACCCAATATTGTTTAATCCAGTAATTATGGCTCCAATAGCGGTTGTCATAATATTCATTTTGGCAGGGATTAGAGTAATAAAACAGTATGAAAGAGCTGTGAAGTTCAGACTAGGTGTATTTGTTGGAATACTTGGGCCGGGATTAAAGTGGATAATTCCAATAGTGGACAATATACAAAAAGTAGACCTAAGAGTTGTAACTGTAGATATACCTGCACAAGAAGTTATATCAAAAGATAACGTTCCGATGAAAGTAAACGGAGTACTATTTTTTAAGGTCACAGATGCCGATAAAGCTATACTTGAAGTAGAACAATACAAATTTGCAATATCTCAGCTTTCACAATCTGCACTAAGGGATATGGCGGGAAAATCCGATCTTGATACGATTCTAGCCAAGAGAGAGGAAATAGGAGAAAGAATAAGGACAATTGTTGATGTCGAGACCGACCCTTGGGGAATAAAAGTTACCGATGTAAAAATAAAAGACATAGAACTCCCAGATAATATGAAAAGAGCCATGGCACATCAAGCTGAAGCTGAAAGGGATAGAAGAGCAAGGATAATTCTAGCTGAGGCAGAAGAACAAGCCGCTCAAAGATTAGCAAATGCAGGGGACATAATAGACAAATCACCCGCTGCACTTAAGTTGAGATTATACCAAACATTAGCTGAAATAGCTTCTGAGAAAAATTCTACGATTGTCTTTCCATTTCCCGAAGAGATGATTGAATTCATAGGAAAGAAAAAAGAGCAGAAATGATGCCTCAATGTCGATTTGAATGGAATTTGAAATTGGAGAAAAATATCAGATAATCAAAACAGGAAGCTCAATATCTTGGACAGAAACTAACTGCATATCTGAATTTAAGACCATTACAAAAGAGCTACATATCGGAGATATTGTTGAATATAAAGGCAGAAAAGATTTCCCAGGATGCGATGTTTCCTACGATATATTTGAAATCGATAAAACAGAAGGAGTATTTTGGCCAAATCAATTCGGTGGAGCAAAAGAAGAATATTTAAAAAAGATATTTTAATTTTCTTTTTAATTCAACTTTTTATTGAAAGCAGATTTATTTAACAGTTCCAAGATACTCTAATATTTCTTTTTCAAATTCTTTTGGTACACGCATAGTTAAAATATCACCAGCTTCAATCTTAGTTTCGGCTTTCGGAGAGTTTAGATATTTCTCGTCTCTTTTTACATACATTATGAAAGCTCCAAAAGCCTCTCCAAGTTTAGTTTCCTTTAAGGTCTGGTCTTTTACTCTTGAATCTTTATCTATTTTTACACTGATGAATTCTGTGTTTATGTCCCCCTCTTCAGTCATAGAATCCATGAAATCAACGATATAAGGTCTTGTTAGAGATTCTGCCATTATCCTAGTCCCTATATCGTCAGGCATTACTACTCTATTGGCTCCTATACGATATAATTTTTCTTTTACTTTATCTGAAGATCCCCTAGCAACTATGTGTAAATTTGGATTCAAGGATCTAGCAGTTATCACAATGTAAACGTTTTCGGCATCGTCTAGGATAGATGTTACAAGTCCTTTTGCATTACTTATCCCTGCTTCGGTTAATATTTTTTCATCTGTTGCGTCTCCTTCAATATAGGGTATGTTTGTAAGTTTAATTTTGTCGCATGTTTGTTTATTTTTTTCTATCACGACAATATCAAATTTTTTTGATTCTCGTAATCTTTTAGCTATTCTTTCACCAACATGTCCATAACCACAAATAATATAATGATTCTTCAATTTTTTCAACGACGCCTCCATTTTTCGTCCTCCATAAATATTTTTTAATTCTCCTTCAACTATAAAATTAACAATAAATGTTAGTGTATATAATACAATTCCAATCCCACCAAACATTATAAATAGGCTAAAAAGTTTACCCAAGTTTGATTGGGGGTGAATGTCTCCATACCCCACTGTTGTAATTGTTGAACTTGTTAGGTATAGCGAATCAAAAAAGGATAAATTTTCAATATAGTGAAATCCCATAGTTCCAACAATGATTAATAGTATTGGACCAGTAATAAAAAATACGAATTTTTTATTCATGAAACCAATTGTAACTTCATATATTTAAATTATTATGATGGCAAATTAGTCACTTATCCTAAAAATGGATATCCTAAGATTACGTAAAGCATAAGTTTTTTAATCCGAAAATGCAGTTACATAATATGCCTAGAGCTAGAAAAAAAAGATGCATTTATGTTGATACAAATGCACGTTATTTTAAACCAAGAGGAGTGCCACTGGGAAATCTTGATATTATAAGACTTACATTCGAAGAGCTAGAAGCTATTAGGCTTAAAGATTTAGTTGGTATGGAACAGACTGAGGCTTGTGAAAAAATGGGAGTTTCACAGCCAACATTTCATAGGATCCTAAAAGAAGCAAGAAACAAAGTTTCTGACGCCCTTGTGAACTCTAAAGCAATAGAGATTTTCGGTGGAGATTATGAAATGGGTAATAATCAATTTAGATGCCTAAATTGTAACCATTTCTGGGAAGTTAAGAATATTTCAGAAGAAGAGGATATAAAATGCCCAGAATGCAACGGAACAAATGTTAAAAATATCAATAGTTGTAATCAGCACTGCAAATGAATATATCTTAAATAATAATTCATATAATTTCCACTGGTAATAATATGAAAATTGCAATACCAACAGATTCAATGGGAGGGCTTTCAGATATAGTTTTTAATCATTTTGGAATGGCCCCTACATATACTGTTGTCGAGATAATTGAGAACAAAATTGTGAACGTAGAGGTAATAGATAATACTAGCGACCATTTTGGAGGTTCTGAAAGTCCAGTTGATTTACTTCTAAAAAAGAACGTTGGAATTGTAATTTGTTCAAATCTAGGCCCTCGTGCTATGGAAGTTCTAACTTGTCAAGGATTTGATCTCTTCTTCACAAAAAGAGAAAAAGTCCAAGAGGTTGTTAATAAATTTATTAGAGGGGAATTAGAAAGATTTTCTGGCGAAAAAACATCCTGTATTTCCACCAAATAATTATTCTAGTTTGTAATTCTTTATTTTTTTAATCCAGTAGTTTGAATAAATAGCCCCAATGGGATTGTGCGCTAGTACCCTATCTTTTACAATAAGTACTGTAGTTGGTGCTTTTGAATATTTGATAAACAAGGAATCGTGCCCCACACAAAGTCCTACAACAATGTTAAACTCTGTTTTCTCTTTTTCTAGTAATTTAGCCTGACCTATAGGATTACATGAAGATTCACTTAGTTTTCCAGATAAAGTTTTAGTGACTCCAAAATCTCCCTTTCCGATTCCACAAGTCTTACATATAGCAAGAGATACTTCAAATCCCTTCTCTTGGAGTAAATCCGTAAGAACTTGTGATTCATTTTTCAATCCGACGCATGAAGCAATACCAAGTTTTTTGTAGTTCATTCTTTTTGAAAATTCAATTAATTCAAGAACTCTTGGAAGCTTCATATATGCATCTACTTCAAGTTCTGTTGAAGTAATATAAAAATTAAGATTTTCTTCTTTTCTTACTTCATTTTCGGCGTAATCTTTTATCTCCTTTTCGTAACAGTTGATTCCTTCCATGCAGAAGGAGTCTTCACAATCATTACATCTCATAGTATATATAAAAAAAGATAATTTAAAAAGTTATTTATTTTATGCCAGTTATTATGTCTGTCTTAAAATCAAATAAAGTCATTTTTTGATTTTTATCTTTTAATGTCATTATGTTATCGTTTGTAACTTTACCAATAACTCTAGCTTCTATTTTTTGCTTTTTGAAAAGAGACAATATTTTGTCAGTATTTTCAGGGGATGAAGTTAAAGTGAACCCATACCCTGGATAGATCTTTAGCCAATCTATAAAGTCCATATTGTCTGGCCTTTGTATTTCATCAACATCAATTACTGCGCCTTTTCTGGATGTTTCAAGTAACATTCCAATTGTTCCCAAAATGCCTGGATTTGAAATATCCTTGGCTGCAAATGAAAGCTCTTTTTCAGCTATTTCGTTCATTATGCCTAACTTTGAAAGACACTCTTCAGAGGATTTGTTAAGTGTGGTGTCCCAATTAAGATAATTGTTGTAACGTCGTCCGTCCATATCCATTGCCAAGATTATGTCTTCCCCATCTTTTGCAGAAAAACTTGAAAGTATTTTCGAAGCGTTACCCATTATTGAAACAGACACAGTTGTAGTATCAGTATCGGGGTGAAGGTGCCCACCCACCATTGGAACTTTAAATTTTTCACACCCAGTTTTGATTCCTTCAAGTAAATCTTTACAATTATCAGTCTTTTTTAAAGACATGATGTTGACCATAGCAATAGGTTTGCCCCCCATTGCATAGATATCATTTACATTGACAAGTACTGCGCAGTACCCTGCCCAAAAAAGATCCTTTAAGAGATTTGCCCAAATCCCATCTGCTGCAAGAAGTAGATAGTTGCAATCACCCTTTAAAACAGCGGCGTCGTCGCCGAAATCAATGATAGTATTTCCATAATTAGAAAATGGTTTGAATTGGGTAATTAGGTGTTTAATCGGATTTTTTCTTTTAACACCCTCATAATTTCTGATTTCCTGAACAATTCTGTTTAGGTCGGTCATACTTTTCAACATGCGGTTAATGACTAAGTTATTTATAAAAGTTTTTATTTCAATATGCTTTCCATAAATCTTCTAATCTCAGTAGGCGTAGAAGATTCAAGACCATAGATCTCAGAGAATTTGGACGTTGTCTTCAAAATCTTTGTTTTGCCACAAGGTTCAGCATCTAAAAGACCTGCTTCAACTAATACTTTTACATGTTCGTAACATTGACTGCCCCTATATTTGACTAAGTCCGATTTTTTTAAGGGCTGTTTGTATGCGATAATAGCTAAAGTTTTCAGGACTGCCCCTCTTATTTCGGACTTTGGAGCAAAATCAGCAGTTAATAAAGAATATTCATTTTTCACTTGCATAGTATATCTGTCCTCCACAGCCCTAACTACTTCGAGCGAACTTCCCCTCTCACGGTAATCTTTAGAAAGATTTTCTATCAGACCTTCTACGTATTCCCTGTCTTTCATACCCAGTTTTTTTAGCAACTTGGAAATGGGAACAGGTTCTCCCGAAATGAAAAGAATTGCTTCAATAGAAGCCTTGTCCTTTGTTATATCCATATACCTCATATTATTGCTTATATTTAAATGGTTTGCAGGTTTGTTACCCGGATAATTCAAAAATAGTAAGATAAGATACTTTTTTAATGTCCAAAACTTTGTTTAATTAGGTGTATAGATGGATTTAGAAGAAATTTCGCATAAAACAATGAAATTTATCGATTCTGAAGGGGAAGTTTTTGCTCAGAAAATTAAAGTTATTTCCTATGATATTGAAAAAAATAATGTAGAAATTGGTGAAGAAAAAGAAACCATAGGAGTCGGGGTAAGGGTAGTAGATGGAAAAAAACAGGGATTCTCTTTTACAAATAATATAAATGGTTTGGAAGAATGTGTTAAGACGGCATACAAAGTTCTTAAAGTATCAAGAGCAAGAGAAGATTTTGTTAGCCTGCCCACTCCAAAAAAAATAAAGGATAGAGATTTGGTGGATAAATCATTGTATTCGATAAATTCTGAGGATTTAATGAAATTCTCAATAGATATGATTAAAGGCTGTGAAGAAAAAGAGGGAACTCCGTCTTCTGGAAGCACAAATCTTACTTTTCATGAAGAATCTATTTCAACATCAACTGGTATCTCTTTAAGTCAAAAATATGCAACTCTTTTTGGGTACATATCAGCTATTTACAAGACTGGGGATGTATCTACAGGTTTTGATTATAATATTATGCGAAAAAAATTTGATTTTACTCCAATTGGAGAAAAGGCAGCGTTTAAAGCTAAAGAAACTAGTAATGCAAAAAAAATCCAATCGATTTATTGTGATGTCATTTTGGAACCTGAAGCAGTATCTTCATTGCTTTCTAATACGTTTATATCCCATCTTTTCGCTGAAAGTGTTGATAAAAATAGAAGCTTTCTAAAAGGAAAAATTGGGGAAGAAATAACAAATCTTACAATGGTAGATGATGGCACCATTGATTATGGTGTCGCTTCTGCAAATTTTGACGGAGATGGTAATCCCACAAAAAGAAATGTAGTTTTAGAGAAGGGCGTATTGAAAGGATTTCTTTATGATGACTTTTATGGAAAAAAGTTTGGAGTTGAATCTACTGGAAATTCAGAAAGAGATTATAAATCTCTCCCCTCCATTGGTACTACTAACTTCATTATTGAAGGTGAGAAAATAGAAGGCATACAAGAAGGATTTATTGTTAATGAATTGAGGGGGGCCCATACAGCAAATCCAATTTCTGGAGATTTTTCTGTTGAAATTTCTAGTGGCTTTTACATAAAAAATGGTGAGAACGTTCACCCAATTAAACATGGGATGATAGCAGGAAATGTATTTGAGTTTTTGAGTAAAGTTAAAGGAGTATATGGGGAGGTTAAAAATACCGGTGGTATGATAACTCCTTCGATTGTTTCAGAAGCTAAGGTGGTAGGATGATAGCAGTTGTAGGTATGCCAGGTTCAGGAAAAAGTGAATTTGTTAATATAGCTCTAAGTTTTGGATACAGATTCATATCCATGGGAGATATAGTAAGAGAAGAAACCGTGAAAAGAGGTTATCCCCTTGGAGAAAGTGGGAAAGTTGCACAGATGCTTAGAGATAAAGAAGGGCTCGATATAATAGCCATCTTGACTTTAGAGAGAATTAGTGAGACGCAGGACGGAAAGTTTTTAATCGAGGGGATACGAGGTATAAAAGAAATTGAGCGATTCAGGAAAGAAATTGATTTTTTCCTAGTTGGCATACATACTTCACCACGTATAAGATTTGAAAGATTAAAAATTAGAGGAAGAGTAGATGATCCAAAAACCTTTGAAGATTTCTATAAAAGGGATTTAAGGGAGCTATCTTGGGGATTAGGTGAAGCTTTCGCTTTATCGGATGTAATAATCGATAATAATGGCACCTTTGAAGATTTTAGGTCCAATATTGATAAGGTGGCTAAAAAATATGAGCTTTAAAGTAAAAGTTTTTGCAGACGTAAAATCAACTGAAGATTCTGAAAAAATAAAAAAATCAATAATTAATATCTTTCCTGATATAGAAATCGAAGAAAAAGACAACGAAATAATTGGCTACTCAGAAGAAGAAGATGTTCTTTCAAGATTTATTGAATTAGTATATTCTGATGCAATTAGAGATAGCGTGAATATGGTGCTAAAAGAAGGTACTCAAGGAACAAAAATTTCTTTTTCATTGAATAAACAGGCTGCTTTTGCAGGTAGGGTAAATCTATCCAGGGTATCGCCTCTAGGGCCAATTAAAGTAAAGATCTATGTAGAAAATCCATACGACTTTATTGATAGAATAGTTCCTAAAACAACCTAATTTCTAAGATTTTTCTAGATTATCTTTTATTGTTCCATTCTTTTGTTTCATACTTTTCTTTTGATAATTTTCTTGCAATATTTAATTCATCTTTAGAAACATTTTCTTCTTTTGATTCTCCATAAATCTCTTCAAATCCTTCTTTTAAACTTTTAATTAGTTCTTGTTTTCCAAAATTATATCCTTCGTTGGCCAGCATTGTAACCCTTTTTTTTATTTCTATTTTTTTATCAGATATTCTAAGTATTCTTTCCATCAATTCTATATTGGTATTGTACATTAAAGTTCCATGTTGTAAAATAACACCAAATTTTCTTGTTTGGGCAGATCCAGAAAGTTTTTTTGAATTGAACACGAGATCATTAAGAGGTTTAAATTCCACATTAATATTGAGTTTTTTTAGTCCTTTAATAATTCCGCCATATAAGAACTCAAAGGAATCTAGAATATTCTCAGGAGCATTTTTCTCAGACATAACAACTGAATAAGTAATTTCTCCCAAACAATCGTGAAAAACATTTCCGCCCCCAGTTATTCTCCTTACATAATCAATATTATTCCTATTACAGTAATCTATGTCGATTGAAGCTTTAAGACTCTGGAAATATCCAATAGAAACACATGAAGGGGAAAATGAATAAAATCTAAATGTATCCGGTATTAGTTCCTTGGTCCTTAATAAAAGCAACGATTCATCGAGGCCCATTGAAAGATATCCATTTTCTTCCCTATAAGGTAAATATCGCACAGATAAGATACTATCGAAAAGTATTTATAGGTTTACGTAATCTTGATATTTGGGAAGGGAAATGGAGGAAAAATTTAGAATCCTCTCATATTTTTTCACCTCTA
>CAZUMN010000029.1:0-13317 GCA_964621955.1 uncultured Thermococci archaeon | reverse complement strand
GACATAAAATAATTGAGGATACTTATAAATTTGTCTATAAGTTAATCCAAAAACTATAGATATTTTAAGACAAGAATTAAAAATAAATAATCTTAGAAATATTTTATTTTTTATTTTTTGGATGAACAGGGGATGCTTTATTACGAACTAATTTGATTATCTTAATGAGCTCTTCTTTATCTATCGAATCAATGCTCTCAAATTTCAAGTGGCGCATTGTCTTTCCTGTGCCCTGAAATAATTTAACTTCTTCAGGTGCCAATCCAATAATTGAAAATCCCATGTTGATTTGTTTAGGGAGACTTGCGATGTAGTACAGATCATCATAGCACATTACCCCATATTCCATTTTTTCGTTTAAGCTAGGGATTGCTTCTATTAGAATCTCACGTAAGTGTTCCATTATTTTCCTTCTATCCGGATGTTGTTTCTCCAAATATTCTTTTATTTGTGCATGCATCTTATTACCAATGATATTTACATTTTAATAAATATAAAGATATGGAAAAGAAAGAAAAAGAAAAAATTAAATTTAGGGAACAATAAAGTCGATTGTCATTGTATCAAACACGCCGTTTGGAGAGTACGCTATCAACGTCACTTTATAAGTGCCTGATGGGACATTCGGGCCTACTGTTATATAAGATGCATATATCGGCAGAACCCAAAAATTTATATATTAATTAAAATTGATTATTAACGTTAATTAATGGTGAGAATATGAGAAAAATCATAAGTATCATTCTTGTTTGTTTTCTTTTTTGTAATATTTTTATCGGGCTGAATTCAGTTTCAGCTGCCGAGAGTGATAAAAAGTGGGAATATAATATCCATTATGCATTTCTAGCTTACTCTTCTCCCGCTATCGGATCAGATGGAACTATATATGTTGGTGGCAGCTCAGATAACAATCTATATGCCATGAATAAAGATGGAACACTGAAATGGACCTTCCCAGCAGGAAGCATAATAAGGTCTTCACCCGCTATCGGCTCTGACGGCACTATTTACTTTGGTACTAATGACGGCAAAGTGTATGCAGTTAATCCAAACGGTACAAAGAAATGGGAAGTTGCTACTGGTGAATCTATTTGGTCATCCCCTGCAATAGGAAGCGATGGAACAATATATATTGGCAGCCGTATATCTGACTACTCCAATGGAAAACTCCACGCTATAACTCCTAGTGGAACTTACAAATGGGGGTATATAACTGGGGGGCAAGGTATTGATCTGTCTTCTCCAGCCATAGGATCTGATGGAACTATATATGTTGGAGGCGATAGTGAACTCTACGCAGTGAATCCAGATGGCTCAGAGAAGTGGAAACTTACTATATTTAATTTGAACGGAAGATCTTCCCCTGCTATCGGAAAAGATGGAACTATATATATCGCCGGGCAAAGTACTAATCAATTGCATGCAGTATATCCTAATGGCACAGTAAAATGGAACAGCCCAGTGCTGGGTGGTATGGTAGGTGCCTCCCCTACAATAGGTAGTGATGGGACGATATACTTAGGTGTTGCATATAATGGCGGAGGACTTTGTGCTATAAATCCTGCTGATGGCAGTATCAAATGGAAATGCCCTACACCATATATAGACTATTCCTCTGCAGCGATAGGCCCAGATAATAAGATATACGTTGGCGCTGGAAACGACCTATACGCCATAGCTCAAGATGGGTCAGTTTTATGGAATTTTCCCACTGGCAATGGTATTTGGTCATCTCCGGCAATAGGTTCTGACGGAACTATATACATCAACAGCATGGATACCAAACTTTATGCAATAGAAAGTAGCTCAAAATGGACAGACAAAGATAATGCAGATATGATGGAAGTATATGCAGATTCTCCTTGGCCAAAATTCGGGCAGAACAACTTCAACTTACATAGAGTGATTCCTGCTCCATCTTCTTCGATGAAGAAATCTTTGCCAATAGATTGGATACTAAAAATACTAAAAGATAATCAAGAATAAATTTATTTTTTTCTTAATATTTTTTATATCTCTGGCCTTAATCTTTTCATCCCGATTACTTCAGTTTTCAAAAAATTTCCATATTTTTATAAACTATAAAGTATTATAATAATAGGGAGATCCAATGGAATTTCTTACTGACGAAAATGAAGAGAATACGTGGGAATTAGATACGCAAGCCTATGTAGAAACCTACATAAAAACAATAATTTTAACTGGAAAAGATGGCACAGAAACTACATATAGGCTCTCATTGATCTCTGAAGAAGGGCCATGTAAGAAATGTGGAGGGATAAGATTCACTTATCTTGCTGAAGTTTGGGATGATCAAAATGGCTGGATACAACTAACAGAATATGATGGCAACTACTACTGCTCAAATGATGTCTGTGATGAAGACGGCTTGAAGCCCCATGAATTTGAAAAACTATTCAGGTCTATCCAGCAGAATGCCAAAAAGATAGACTTAGATTAATTCTCTATTTCGATCTCTTAGGTATTAGGGTTACTCATGTTTCACACGTATTTGAACATGCCCAGAAGTAAAAAAAATAGCTAGGATATACCTCAAAGAGTTGCATTTTTCCATACCTTTTATATAATTGAAAAATAATGGATAATTGTGACTAAAAGGGTATTAGGTGTATTGTTGGTAATTGTTTTAGTAACATTTACCTTTGGTTGTACAACAGATATTCAATCTCAAGTCGAAGAAACAGCGAAACCTGACACTACAGCGGATACAAAACCTGAATCAAAAGTCGAAGAAAAAGTAGAAAATGACCCTCAAGATGCCCGAAAATATTACAGTGAAGGTTTCACACTATACAATCAGGGAAAGTATCTTGAGGCCCTAGAAAAATTTGATAAAGCTTCAGAAATAGACCCAAATTTTGCTGATGCTTGGTATAATAAGGGAGTTACACTGGGTACTCTTGGGAGGTACCCTGAAGCAGTTGGAAGCTATGATAGAGTTATCGCTATAGATCCGAACCATGTTAAATCATGGTGGAATAAGGGAGTTATCCTCAATAAACTTGGGAGATATGAAGAATCACAAGCATGCTTTAACAAGGCCAAAGAACTAGACCCAAGTTTAGAAGATATAGAAACTTAAAGAGAAATATAATCTTTTCTTCTATAAATTTAAATACTTAGAATGTTTCTTAGTAACTATCGGAGACAAAATTATGTCAATTACTGATGAATTCAAGAACTTTGTATCAAGAATACCGGCTAAAATTAGTGAAAAAAAAGGAATTTACGAATTTGAAGTAGTCTTGGCAGAAAGGAAGGCCTTTCTTTCTAAACAAAAACTAGTCTATTCGGCAAAATTCCGGGTCGATGAAGCAAACAAAGAAGTTAAATTCACTGAAATGCTAAAAGAGTCTGGGGTTGGTGTATCCTCTGGTGGAATTGATAGCGATATGAGCCCAGGTTTTGGTTTTAAGAAAGAATCTTACAATACTATATCTGGATCTAGAGAAGGGACTATAGAAGAGCAATCTAATCTTTTCGGAAAGAAGTATCAGTATAATTTTGATTTTGGAGCTATAAGAAAAGAGTTCGAATCAAAGGCAAAGCAACATGGATATAAATTTTCTTACAAAGTAACTAGCATCGGCCTATAAAAAGAGAAAATACACACAAGCAAGTGGCTCTAGATTAAAAAGAAAAATACACAGTTTGTACTATAAAGTAGTTACCTTGAGAAAGGATAGAAAAATGTTCTTAAAGAAAGCCAAAGTTGATTTAAATCCTAATAAAAGCTAAGAAAATTTCTACCTCATTTCTTATATGCAACATATATATCTGCTTCTACCATTTTGTCATCTTTGAAGAAGTGATGCGTAAAATACACATTTCCTTCGGCATCAATAGAAGCCTCTCCAGCAAGGGGAGAAATCATAAGCTCTGGTTCTGTCCATTCACCATTGATCCACTTTGATCTCCAAAGACCATAGTCTCTGTTAATCCACAGTTCTTTTCCGTCCGGGGAAATAGCGGGCCAGCCTTCGTCCCTCTCTGTATTAACGTTTGATAGATTTATTGGCTCAGCCCACTCTCCTTTGGAATCTTTTTCAGTAATCCAGAGGTCAAGTCCACCCTTTCCACCGGCCCTAGAAGAATGGAAATACAGCTCATCTCCTTCAATGTGTAACTCCCCAATTTCATATTCTTTCTTAAAATTTGCTTTTTTCCAATTTTGCCATTTGTTTTTTGATGAATCAAATTCGGCCGTAAACCAATTAATACCGGCATAGCCTTCTCTTGCAGAACAGAACCAAATAGTATTATCTTTTACATAACTACACCCATCTAAGGCCAATTTTTTGGGATCTTGTAAAATTATTCGTTCAGGTTTGCTCCATGTATCCCCTGATTTATGTGAAACATATATCCCGGTAACTCCATCGAAAAGTTGTTTTTCAGCAGGTATGTTGACATCAGGTGTAAACCAAAAATAGAGAGTTTTCCCGTCAGGCATTATGAAAGCAGAATCTTCCCCACCTCCTGTATTAATTGGGTATGGCAGTGGAACAGGATCATTATATTCAAAAGAATGGGATTTGGGGGGGTTCAAATCAGTTTCAGGCGTGACTTTCACTGCATTTAACGGGATTTTACTTTCTCTGTCAATTGATTCAATTTCTTTTACCACACAACCGAGGATAAATGTCACTAGTATAAAACTCAATAGAAAAAAAGCTATCTTTTTGTAAATCATATAGGTCCCCTATTAAATTTTTTTCAAATGATTTAAATTTATCGGAGAAAATGAGAAAAAGCATTGCCAAGAAATCTCTATCGTTTTGCCCCACAGTCGCTGCAATACTTTCGATGAACGTTAATAGTGCCACCGCATTTGGGACATGCCCATCTCACCCTTTCATTTTTAACAAATCGCCTTACTCCCTGATTCTTAATGTTTTCAAGATTTTCAATCATGCTCATTTCATATTTAGTTCTGTATCTTTTATCAAGATTTTTTAGTCTGGTGCAAGGATATTTTTCACATTTAAAACAGAATTTTGTCTTTTTTATAGTTTCACAATTTTTTATAATACACCTAATGCAACTAACTGCCTTGTTTGTATCTGACTCATTACATCCAGGACAATGATTTTTAACCCGGAGATAAGCCATACAGATCCCACAGTTCATTCCACACGGGGCAATCAACTTAGAAGTGATTGACTCAACTTTCATGAGCATACTTAGATGTCAAAGAATAAAAACAATTCGCTTGTTTACCAAAAACAACTACGTTAATCTTAAAAAGACATTTCTCTTATCGCACACATTGCTGATGGGTATTTTTGATTATTAATATTTTGATTATATCAGTGGATATCCATTAAGTTTGAATCGGAGGTTATATTTATGAGTAAAAATACATCTTCAGGAGAACCGCCTGGTGGGCGGTGGATGATGGTAATAGTAGGCATTATGCTACATCTTTGTTTTGGATCTATTTATGCCTATGGAGTTTTAAGAAATCCTTTGCTTGACCATTTTAAGTCCCTAGGATTAAATCCCACGGCCATGGACATGACCTGGCCATTTATCGTATTCTTAGCATTCTTTGCATTGTTTATGCCATTGGCAGGCCCTTACATTCGAAAGATGGGCCCTAAGAAAGTATGTATGGCTGGCGGGGTACTTTGCGGAATAGGATGGCTTGCTGCTTCCTTTGCTACATCACCACTAATGCTTATCCCACTATATGGAATTATTGGGGGTATAGGTGTAGGAATCGCATACGGAGCGCCAATAACAACTTCTGCACAGTGGTTCCCTGACAAGTGCGGTCTTGCAGTAGGATTAACAGTACTAGGATTTGGATTTTCCTCAGCAATTATCACTTATGTTACTAAATTCCTATTGGGAAGTGGCTGGGGCATTATGAACATTCTTCAAATGTTTGGTATAGTCTTTATCATTCTAAGTATTGCATTATCGATGATGCTTAGATTCCCCGATAGTGGGTGGAAACCTGCATGCATGGCTACAGCTTCTACTAAAGGCTCCATTAAAGTTGAATTCATGAGAGAACAGATGCTAAAGACTTCAACCTTCAAAGGATTATGGATTTGTTACACAATTGGGGCACTGGCTGGACTCACGGCAATAGGGGTTGCCGGACCTGTAGGGAAAGAGGTATTTACTAACGCTGGCATGAGTGCTGATGTTGCAAATAGTCTCATATTTGCCCTAATCTTGCCCTTTGCAATATTTAACGGTGCAGGTAGACCAATATTCGGAGCACTTACTGATAAGCTCTCACCCAAGAAAACTGCCATAATAACTTATGTTTTAATCATTGTGGCATGTTTAGTTATATACACAGGATATAGTAGCGTTTGGGCTTACATAATTAGCTTTTGTATCCTTTGGGGATGTCTAGGCGGATGGTTAGCAATAGCACCAACTGCCACTGCAAGCTATTTTGGAATGAAGGACAACGCTAGAAATTATGGATTAGTATACACTGCGTACGGTGCTGGTGCTATCATCGGCGGTATAGTCTCTGCACAGGCTAAAGACATCTTGGGAGCTTTCCAGCCTTTCTTCCTAATAGTGGCGGGACTTGCTGTATTAGGGATTGTACTTGCATTAACTCTACTAAAAACACCAGTAATGAAATCTACCTAATCCATAAATTTTTTATTTTATTTAATTTTAAAAAAATAAATTAAGATTAAAACATTCTGCACATTTCTTCAGTTAACTTTGAAATTTGTTTCTCGTGGTCTTTTTTCCAAACAATAATTCCAGATCCGCACACATCTCCGCCTTTGGATTCACAGATTTTTTTCATCATCCCAATTGCCTGGTTTCCCCCTGTACCATTTAAAGGTAAGCCCTTTGTTACAAAGCATGTTATCTTCTTATCTTGAAGAGTTGGAATTTGAGACATAAAGGCGGTCATTGGGTGCGATAGAGAGAACGCATGCACAGGCGCTCCAAAAATTAAAGCATCATATGCTGATAAATCTGGAGCAGATAAAATCTGGATTTTATTAAGATCTCTCTGCTTTTCATCAGCTACGTTTATTTTTTCGATATCTACAGAGTGCCCCTCATCTAAAAGGGCTTCCTGAAGTTTCTCGGCAACTTGATAAGTATTCCCAGTTTGAGAATAGACCACAATACCTATTTTCATCTGTATACCTCCCATTAAGTTAATACAAAATAGGATTCATACATATTGTATTTAAAGATATTGAAGAATAGCTACATGAAGCTTTAGCCATGATTAATTATTTATATAATCAATTGTAGTTTCTTTAAAGGGAAAATATTCAAGACGAGAGTTAAAGAAAATGAATTACAGATTAAAAACAAACAAAAATGAATATCAATACTTTCCGGGGACTCATGATGGGCTTATCTAAAATATTATATGTGACTAAAAGGGAAGAATGGCGTTCTTGGCTTGAGAATAATTTTGATAAAGAAAAAGAAATATGGTTGGTATTCCCAAAAAAATCTTCAGGCAAGCCACGTATTTTATACAATGATGCTGTAGAGGAAGCGCTATGTTTCGGGTGGATTGACAGCATAGTAAAAACTCTTGACGATGACAATAGTATACAGCGCTTCACGCCAAGAAATCCAAAAAGCAGTTACTCCCAAACAAATAAAGAGAGGCTAAAATGGCTTTTTGAAAAAAACATGATCCATCCCTCAATGCATATCATTGTCAAGGATATTCTCAAAGAGGATTTTATTTTTCCCCAAGATATTATAGAAACAATAAAAAGTGATGGCATAACATGGAAAAATTACCAAAAATTTTCACCTGCTTACAAAAGAATCCGCATCGCGTATATTGATGCAGCGAGAAATCGTCCTGAAGAATTTGAAAAGAGACTTAAAAATTTCATTGAAAAGACAAAAGAAAATAAACAAATAGGATTTGGCGGAGTAGAAAAATACTACTAATTTTTTAAGAATCTACCTCAGCAATTATTGCAACGTAATTCTTCCCATATTTCTTAGCACATTTTGGGCAGGTGGTGTACCACATATACCATTTCTTAACCTCTAATTTTTTGCTTTTGGCATATTCTTTAAAATCCTCACACCATTTACCAGTATCATTAAATGGACCTTCATAGACCTTACTCAAATACTTCCCACTCAAAGTGACATTTTCAGCATTTGGAATTTCCTTGTCAACTGCAAGATATACATCCATGTTAAATTTTGAAGTGTGATCAGAAAGACAGAGCCAATCTGGCATCTTAGCATTTGCATTTTCTACCTTTTCATTTAATCTTTTCATTACCCCGCCAAAATTAATTGGCATGAAAAAGAGAGTAAATACTTTATCCTTCACAAATCTTTTATTTTTCCACTCAAATACCTTCCCGTCCCAGGGTTTTGGATCAAATTTCGGACAACATTCTTCTTCGCTCATAATATCAACCTATTACCATGAAGAATAATTTATTAAGGGGTATAAATTTTACGGTAGGATATTACGTATTTAGTAAATCTAAAAATAATACTTTTTAGTGTACTTTGTATCGATGCCATATTCTTTTCCAAACCTTATAATCGTCTCACCAAACAAATCTTTTTCGTTCTTTTTGTTTGGGTTTTCAACATCTCTTTGGAAGGATGTTTTTGTTTCATATGGAAATGACCTTGCCTTATCAATTGATTTCTTTATTACATCTTTGTCTAAAGGGATGTTTTTCTTATCTGCAATCATTTTTATTTCATTCATTACTCCTTCTACATCTCTAATAAGCTCGCTATCTTCTAAAACTTCGCCCAATGCTTTACCTGTCTTTGCGGTAACAAGCCCGTAAGCTGCTATGAACATATATTTAGTCCATATTTCTTTGTACGGATCTTCCTCGAATGAAAAATTTATTTTCAGCTTTTCGAATAATTCTATGACTTCTTTTGGATAGTATTTAGTTTTAGGATCATTTCCGAATATTACTCGTCCATCTCCACCTTTTTGAGACACTACACCGTAATCTTCAATATGCGTGCCAACGTATACGCATGCGGGCATTACTAGTCCTTTATCAAGTTTCTTTCGGATTCGTTCATATATATCTATACCATTTAGCAGTGGAACTATTATTGTATCCTCATTTATTTTCTCTTTTATACTTAGGATAACACCATCTAGGTCATAACTTTTTACACATATGAGCATCAGATCTATTTTTCCTAGTTCATTTACATTTTCAACTGCATAGTCAGGCCTAACATTGATCTGTGTATCGCCAGTTTTTAGAAGAAGTCCATTCTTTTTAATTGCATCAAGATGATGTCCCCTTGCAACAAATGATACAATTAGATCTTTATCCTTGTCCCCCTCTATGATTTTGGCACCAAAATAGCCGCCTACTCCTCCGACCCCATATATACATATATTACGTATTACCTTCATTTTTTAATCCCCGATTTAAATACAATAAAACTCTACCTAGAATACTAAACTTAATTGAGATATATAAAATTATATCGTAATTATTTTCCTTAATACTAAGACTAATATACTATAAATAGGAGATAATCGTATTACCCTAAGGCGTTGGTACATATCTTAGATTCTGACACACAAGCCCCCAATAGGAAGATAGAATCTCTTGAAGAAGAAATTACCTATTTAAAAGACCTAATAAAAAGTCTTCAAAAATATATTACAATAGCTGAAAAAGCAAATGACATAATCTATATACATGATATCGATGGAAACATCACATATACCAATGAGTATTGTCAAAGAATCAGCGGTTACTCGTTACAAGAACTACTTTCAATAAATGTTTACGACATAATTCCATCACCATTGCTTGAGATAGTTCTAGAAAAAAGAAAAAGGAGGCTGAGCGGGGATTTAAAAGTTGAATTTTACGAAACATCCTTTTTTACTAAAACAGGGGATTTGATCCCTGTTGAAGTTTCGTCTATTCCACTAATGGAAAACGGAAAATGGTATGCTACCCTTGTTTTGGCAAGAGATATTAGAAAAAGAAAGCAGTATGAGGAAAAAATTGAAGAACTTAACAAAGGTCTTAAATTATTAAATAAGATATTAAGACACGATATTTCAAATGATCTAACGGTAATAAGCATTGCACTTGAAATGATAGAAACAAAAGATGATGACCTCAAGAAAAAAGCAATGAATGCAATAAATCGAAGTGTTGACTTAATAGAGAAGATAAGGCAACTCGAATCATCAATATCCCTAAAGGAAGATTTAAAGCCCATAGATCTTAGAGAGAGTGTTGATTCAGTAATAAAAACTTATTCCAATGTTGAAATAAATATAAATGGCAGATGTATTGCCCTAGCCGATGATGGAATAAATTCAGTGATTGAAAATATAATAAATAATACTTTAGTCCATGGAAAAACAAATAAGATGGATATTAGTATAACTAATGAAAATAATTTCTGTGTACTTAAGATGTCAGACTTTGGAAAAGGTATCCCAGACAGTATCAAAGGAAAAATATTTGATGAAGAATTTAGTTACGGGGAAAAAGGAGGTACAGGACTGGGATTATATATTGTAAAGAATTTAGTAGAAAGATACGGCGGCAGTATTATAATCGAAGACAATAAACCAAATGGATCTACTTTTGTAATTACTCTAAAGAAAAAATAATTAATCCTTTCTGCCCCCTAATAGAAATATTAAGCATTTCTAGAAAAGATTAAATAGTTGAAAGTAATATATTAAGAGAGGATAATATGAAAAAGAAAAAAAAATCCGACGATGCAAATAAGCAAAATTACGAGTTTAACACTAGAAAAAAAGAGAAAAGAACTAAGAAAAAATAAATATATTCTTTATAATTATTTTTCCAACGCTTACTCCAAATGAGTTGGACAACTCCTTCCTACGTGCCTTTTGGGACATAATACCTTTGGCGGTATTATCAAGAACTACCTTAGAGCCTATTAGCAAATTCATAAAATATAATAGGCCACCAATCAATATCATCATTTTCCATGCCTTCTCCATAGCTCATTCCGTTTCTGACTATAATCAAATTTTTATCTGGCGACACATATATGAATTGACCAAAATTACCAAGTGCAAAATAGTCATATCCAGTTCCATCCTTTTTTACTCCCCACCACATAAGCGAATAATAAACGGAGTGATCCCTAAATAGCGAAACGTCCGGATAGTATCCTTGTGTATCTGGAAAATATGGCTCTGTTGACATTTTTACCCATTCGTTTGAGATGATTTGCTTTCCGTCCCAGTTCCCATTTTGTAGATATAATCTACCGAATTTGGCAAAGTCTATGGCTCTACAATTTATTCCGCTCTCCATCTTCTCAAAATTGTATTCATCTGTGCTCCAAGACCCATTATACTCCATACCAATAGGCTTCCATATCTTTTCTTGTAGGTATAAAGAGACTGGCTTGTTAGTTGCCCTCTCAAGGATTATCCCTAAAAGAAGAGGGTGATAATTATTATATTCAAATTTCGTACCCGGATTATATCCAATCTGAGTTTTTTCAATTGCAAGTTTTCTCAGGTCGGCAGCATAGTATGTATTTCTATCGTCGACTTTAGAATCGTATTTGATCCCAGATGACATGTGCAGAAGGTCTAGTATCCTAATTTGACTAAATCTTTCATCTCTTTCCTTTAACTCTGGTATGTAATCCGTTATAGGGTCATATACAGAATTGATGTAACCCTCATCTATTGCTATTCCAATTAAAGCAGAAGTAAAGGATTTTGCGACAGAAAAAGATGTGACAATAGAATCTCTATCGTAATCGTTATAGTATTTTTCAAAAAGGATTTTATCATCTTTTATAACTATAAATGAAGATGTTTTAGTTTTCTCAAGAAATAAGTCTAGATCCCCAATTTTTTTATTATTGCCATATTGAATATCCCTAAATGTATCTTTGACTAGTTCTTCAGAATAATTTTTCTCAAATTGGAAGTAAGATTCTGAGGCAATAATACTATTATAGGGGAATACTTTATAGTGATTTACATTCGCATCCCCAAAGCGGAGATCTCTCCCAATTATTGTATTTGAATTTACGAGTGCGAATAGAAAAATACCAAACAATATCAAAAAAACTAGGACGAATTTAAGCATCTTCTTAATCATAAAACCTCATATATAACGAATGCATTATATCTCAGTAGATATTTAAACATATTCCTTTGTTTCTAATTGTGTTATCTGGTGCCGAAAATATCTCTATAAAGTACATTGGATGTTGTGGAGCATATTGCATGACATGCCCCGCATTAATCAACAAAAGTTGTCGTGGATGTAAACTTGGATATGATACAGGAGAACGAGATATCAGTAAAGCAAAGTGCGAGATGAAGGTCTGTTGTATTAAGAAAAACTACGAAACTTGTGCAGATTGCCCTGATTATCCTAATTGTGAGATAATCCAAGGTTTTTATAATAAAAATGGATACAAGTACAAGAAATACAAGCAGGCCCTTGAGTTTATTAGAGGAGAGGGATATAATAAATTTATCAAAATTGCAGATAATTGGAAAAATGCATATGGGAAATATGATTATTAAAATATTTTATACCCACTTAATAGTGCCAAAAACAATCCAATTCCTACAATCAAGAAAATCATGCTAGCAATTAGTAGATTTTTCATCATCTTTAATTGCCCCGTAGTTTTAGGCTTGCTCAATCCACCAAATGAAACTGCCATTGAGAGCCCAATTCCTATACCAGCAGGGATACCTATGAACAAGTTTTTGAAAACTGTCTGCCCATATAACAAGCCCAAAGATATCCCAACAATAAGCCAGAATGTCATGGACTTTGTAAAGCCTACCCTTTCAGGAACTAATGCGTCTTTGTCCTCTCTTATTGGGATTCTTATAAGTGATATTAACATATAAGCGCCCATCATAACTACCATTGCGCCAATTATTAAAGAAATATTCTGGATATCTGCCATAAAGTATTTATTACTTGAATTGTTATAAATATATGTATATAAGACTACGGAAAATAGAAATGATTGGAGAAAAATATATGCAGATATATAAAGAATTTGTGTTGAAACATTCGATAGAAATAGACGCTCCTTCAGAAAAGTTATGGAATTTTTTTTATAACATTGAAAAGAACTATAAAATCTGGCACTCTGAGGATCATATCCTATTCACATGGATAAAAGGAAATCCATTAGAAGTTGGATCAACAATTTATTCCGAACAATCAATGAATGGAGAGATTGCAAAACTCAGAGGTACCTGTACTGAAATAATCTTGAACAGAAAGATATTATTCAAGCTTGATTTTCCAACATCTTTTATGTGCCCCAAGA